>NZ_MVKA01000015.1:0-83757 GCF_002042905.1 Geobacillus sp. LEMMY01 | reverse complement strand
GTGTTAGAAGCAGCGATCGAAGAAATCGAAGCCGCGCTGCTCACCTCGAGCACGCTGCACGTCGATGAAACGAGCCTGCGTGTGAAGGGAACGAAACAATGGGTGCACGTCGCTTCCACTTCCAAGGAAACCCGATACGGGATTCATCGCTCGCGTGGCAAACAAGCGACGGATGACATCGGGATTTTGCCACGGTACAAAGGAACGATGGTACATGATGCGTATTCCGTATACCCGATGTATACGCAGGCGAGCCATGCCCTTTGCCACGCCCATCATCTCCGGGAGCTTCGGGAATATACCGAACTTTACCAGCACTCTTGGTCGAACAAGATGGCCGAAGCACTGTTGGAGATGAAACAGGCAGTGGAGAAAGCGGGCGGAGCCTTGCCGGAAGAGAAAGTCCGGTATTGGGAAGCGGTGTACGACGAGCTTCTTTCGAATGGACGCCGGGAACTCGATGAACGTTGCCGACAAGGCAGCCATCTAGGTGTCCGCAAAGCGGAAAATTTCATCCGGCGCCTAGAAAAGCGCAAGCAAGAAGCGCTTCTCTTCCTGCGAAAGAAAGAAGTGCCGTTTGACAATAACCAAGCCGAACGCGATTTACGGATGGTGAAAGTCAAACAAAAAATCTCTGGAACGTTTCGTCAGGAAGACGATGCCGAGGCTTTCTGTGTCATCCGCAGCGTCGTTTCCACCCTGCAAAAACACGGAAAGCCGGTGTGGGAATCGTTGCAAAGACTTCTAAGCGGAGAGCCTCTTCAAACGATTCTCCATTCCTCCTAGGGCATTTTCGATACTGGGAATGCCCTATTGGTGCTGGATTCTGAAAATCTCGCTAGTACTGGGCTGAATAGATACACGCCTGTTTGTACAAAATGCTTTCCCCTTTCTACTTATTAGTACAAAATCATTGAAAAATTAACATTTGCCTTCTCTTACAACTAACCCTTCCTTACTATAATCCAGCTTGCGATTGACCCCACCACTATATTTCTTGGAAGTGCTGTAGCGTTTAGAGTAGGCAGGATAGCGGGAAGATTTACTTTTCATGTTGAATGTATCATAATATACAGTTTGCCAAACTCACCAAATCTGAACCCTCTTTCAAAAGAACCATAGCTACAAATATTTCATATAAATAACAATTATAGTAAATTTTTGTTATATTATACCACCATACTGTGTACCTCCTTCTTGAAAAACACTTCTTATACCCTTCACTCTTCATCAATCAAAGATAAGCGCGATAATAATGTTTCCTAAAGAAGTGAATGGAATGAAAAAGGGAAATGTTGGTTTTCTTTATCATGATTGTCTTTCTTTGTCAAGTATACTTTGTGGCAAAGATGCAATTTTATTCTAAAAAAAAAAAACAAGCCTATTTAATATATAAATATTCGACATTTTTCGCATACTTTAGTATCCTCATTAAAAGTTATTACTGTAGATGAGCAAATTCACTAACATAAATTGACAACCAAACAAAAAAGGAGACATGAACCGGACTCCTTGGGTAAAATAGATGTGCTCAAAACCCATTCACACAAGGAGGTTCATGTCTCATGAATAGATTAGCACATCACCAAGGAATCCACAAGTTTTTCTTCACGTTGGGGTTAACGCTGCAGCTTTCCAAACCGGTCATCAAGCATCTCATTCATATCGTCGATGCCTTGACCACCAAGGGATTCTCGGGAACATTGACCGATATTCATCACTGGAGCTTTCATCCGAATCATCGAACGACGCTCAGTCACTTTTTCACGAAAAGCCCTTGGGATGAGGAAAGGCTGCTTGGAAAGCTTCAAGAGTGGATCCTCCGCCGAATCGAGCGCCTGGTCGAGCGAACGAATCAACCTCTTTTTGTCTCGATTGATGATACTGCCAAAAAACAAAGCCTTCGTCACGGGCTGCGCACGCCATTCAAGGGTGCGACTGGCACTACTCGCATAAAGATCATCAAGCGGTTTGGGGGCATTCGCTCGTTTGGCTGATGGTGCACACCTTCACGCAAGCGTTTCCGTTCGCGTTCCGCTTGTATGACAAGAAGGCGGGAAGAAGCAAAATCGACTTGGCGATCGAGATGCTTTCCTCGCTCAAGGTGAAGCAGGCTCAGCCGGTGTATGTGCTCATGGATTCGTGGTACCCGTCCAAAAAGCTCATCGAAGCCTGCTTGAAAAAGGGATTCCATGTCATCGCCATGCTCAAGACGAACCGGATCCTTTATCCGAAAGGCATCGCCGTCTAAGCCAAGCAGTTCGCCCGCTATATCGAGCCAAAAGACACCCGCCTCGTCACGGTGGGGAAGGAGCGTTACCGCGTGTATCGCTATGAGGGGGCGATCCATGGCCTTGATGACGCGGTGGTGTTGCTGGCTTGGAAGGCGGATCAACCGATGACACCGGAACATCCCCATTGCGTCTTGAGCACCGACCGGGAGCTCGGGGACGAAGACATCTTGCGTTACTACGCCCAGCGCTGGACGATCGAATGCTTTTTCCGGCAGGCGAAAGATCAACTGAAGCTGGATGGATACCGGGTCCGCCACGTTCGGGCGGTGAAACGGTATTGGGGCGTGGTGCTCTTGGCCTGCGTGTACTGCATCGCCGAATCCCGACAAACCCTCCCTCTAGAAATGTTGATGTATCAAGGCTTTTCAGCTTCTCAGGGGTGTCAGAAAAATATTTTTCGACAAATTCCCTTACATCCTTTTTCAGTTTTGTGGATATCTTATAGACCCAGGGTGCGCTGCGCAGCCACGGCTGGGTATATTTTCCTTCGGTAGCGTCAAAAGTTCTATGAAAACTCCACATCCGCCATCCCATGGAGCATCGTAAGGCATCCTTGAAGCCGGATTCGCCCTTGACCAACACCCGCCAAAGGTGCGGAAGAGTCGTCAAGGGCAACAGGGACAAAAAGAAGGCAATAAGAAAGCCGCCCTTGCCATGACCGAATTTTACCTTTGGCGGTGTTCGGTTGGTCAAGGGTTCGCTTCGCCGAATCCGGCAGGAGTTCTGTTCAACGGGTTCGGGAGGACAAAAAAGTCAGGCCGCCTCTTGTTGGAGAAACGCTTGTGCCATGGCGATGAGCTTCGTCCACCGGGCCAGCCTATGCGGAAGATCCGCCAGTTCCGGGATGACGACCGGCACCCGTCCTTCGAGCGCAGAAAGTTGAAATACGCCACAAACAGCGTCACAAAGGACACCGAGCCTTCTTCCGCACCAAACCCATGGGTCGGACGGTAGTTGCCTTTAAAGGTCCGGTTGAATCGCTCAATGATCTGCTTGAGAGGGCGAAACGCTTCCGAGACCGGATCCTCATTGGTCAGGCCGATCACCTGGCGGACATCCAACGAAATCCCGTGTTGGGCGAAGAAGTGTTGCGCCAGCAGGTAAATCGGGTTGCCATCCACGACGAACGACAAGTCGTCTGGGAGGGACGGCAGTTTCCGCAGGACATCATCGATGGCCTTGATGGCCGAGAGCGTGTCTCGATGGGGCGAGACGCGATACGACAGCACGATCTTTTTGACGGCATCGAACATAAAGAACAGGTAATGCCAGCGCCCTTTGACGCGAATATACGTCTCGTCCCCGCAAAACGAACCGGACAGCTCATACGGGAACCGGTCGACAAAGGGCTTGATCCAAAGCGCGACGCTGTTGGCGTAGTTGAGCACCGTCTGATGGGAGATCGAGACACCATGGATGTCCTTCATGGCGGCGGCGGTTTTCCTCGAGGACATCCCAAAGTTGACGCAGTACGTCAACACGAGCCCCAACACGTGTGGTGACACAGCCAGCCGGGACAAATCGACCTTCGGCTTGATGGGCGACGAGGAAGCCAACGGGAGAAAGTCAAACAAGAACTCTCGAAACAAATACCGCACCTTGAAGGCTTGAGGATCCTGTTGAAACTGTTGGCGCTCCTTCTTGGTCATCCGGCGAAGGTTGGCCTGGTAAAACGGGCAATCGTTGTTCTTGCACTTATAGATGTGGTATTCTTTGCGTTCCTTGATTTTTTCCAGCGTCTTTTTGCAGTGCGGGCAGCGAAAGACCGCTTGCTTGGTGAACCGGTTCCGGTGGTTGAACCGGCACTGGCACACTTTGCATTGGTATTGCCCGTTTCCGCCGTTATTGGCGTACAGGTAAGAAGAGGGAGCCTGGCAGCGAGGGCAAGTCAAGGAATCTGGAACACGGTGTTTCGCCTTCGCGCGGCGCTGGATGGGCCGCAAAGGACGTCCGTGTTGGGCTTCGTAGTCCGCCAACAACTTCCGGTAATCAAGGGTTTCCGGTACATCGATGATCGGAAGGTCATCGATCTGAAGTTTTCGGTACGGTTTTTGGACGGGTTCGTCCAAGTCCTTACGATTCAGGGATTTTCCCACGATCACACCCATGAGATACACAATGATTTGATATTGGGTCTTGATGATTTGAAGCAAATAGGCTAATAATTGAGGTAACAAAGCTTGTCACTCCTTTGTTTTGGCTGTTGAGTGTGTGGTTACCTCAATGATGGCCGAAAACAACGGGGGTGGCAAGCTTTTTTTCTTCCAACCGTTGAAACTCAAGAGAAAACCGTGAGTGTGGAGGATACACTTTTGACAATACCCGATTGTCGTGGGGAGGGTGCGAAATGTGAGTTGTATCGAGTCTGCTCATATTGCGAGAGCTGGCAGGACGACGTGCAGCCGCTGCATGTCCGAGAGTGGGTGCGCCCGCAATGCAGGGCGCACCATGACCGTACGCCCGGCATGGGTGCGACGCTATAGGGTGAAAGTCCCGAACGGGGGCTGGCGAGCGCCTACCGTTAGCTGAAGGCAAGGGTGTCCACCGCGAGGTGGAATCTGAAGGAAGCTGGAGGCAAACACTTGACCTGAGGTACACGAACCCAATGGGAGGCCGCCATAGTCGGACGAGTCTGCGGAACAAGACGAAGTCCTAAGCCGCCAAGGGCTGTGGAGGTAGATTGGGCAGGTGCATGAGTGGAAAGTGTCCATCCTTATCCGGGGAGGCCTGTACGACATGCCTTCTGACGATGGCAACCAGAAGTGCTGAACGTACAGGAGTCAGCAGAGGCCATAGTACTGGAATAAGGGACGCCTGAAACAGGAAGGGCCGAACGTCAACTCAGGGATGAATCAGACTCTTTCGAGATGTTGCGTGTCGAAGCAGAATTCCTTTCGGAACTCATCTGAGGAAGCAAGGGTGAAGCCTGGAGGGCCTCAGGTCGAGGGCTGAGCGCAACCCGGCAAGACCTGAATCTCATCCCGCGGAAGGAGAAGATCACGATGGCTTTGTTGGAACGCATCTTAGCGAGAGACAACCTCATCACGGCGCTCAAACGGGTCGAAGCGAACCAAGGAGCACCGGGAATCGACGGAGTATCAACCGATCAACTCCGTGATTACGTCCGCGCTCACTGGAGCACGATCCGCGCCCAACTCTTGGCGGGAACCTACCGGCCGGCGCCTGTCCGCAGGGTCGAAATCCCGAAACCCAACGGCGGCACACGGCAGCTAGGCATTCCCACCGTGGTGGACCGGCTGATCCAACAAGCCATTCTTCAAGAACTCACACCCATTTTCGATCCAGCCTTCTCCCCTTCCAGCTTCGGATTCCGTCCGGGCCGCAACGCCCATGATGCCGTGCGGCAAGCGCAAGGCTACATCCAGGAAGGGTATCGGTACGTGGTTGACATAGATCTAGACAAGTTCTTTGACCGTGTCAATCATGACATCCTGATGAGCCGGGTAGCCCGAAAAGTCAAGGATAAACGTGTGCTGAAACTGATCCGTGCCTACCTGCAAGCCGGCGTTATGACGGGAGGAGTGAAGGTGCAGACGGAGGAAGGGACGCCGCAAGGCGGTCCCCTCAGCCCCCTGCTGGCGAACATCCTTCTCGACGATTTAGACAAGGAATTGGAGAAGCGAGGATTGAAATTCTGCCGTTACGCAGATGACTGCAACATCTATGTGAAAAGTCTGCGGGCAGGACAACGGGTAAAACAAAGCATTCAACGGTTCTTGGAGAAAACGCTCAAACTCAAAGTAAACGAGGAGAAAAGTGCGGTGGACCGCCCGTGGAAACGGGCCTTTCTGGGGTTTAGCTTCACACCGGAACGAAAAGCGCGAATCCGGCTCGCCCCAAGGTCGATTCAACGTCTGAAACAGCGGATTCGACAGCTGACCAACCCAAACTGGAGCATATCGATGACAGAACGAATTCATCGCGTCAATCAATACGTCATGGGATGGATCGGGTACTTTCGGCTCGTCGAAACCCCGTCTGTCCTTCAGAACATCGAAGGATGGATTCGGAGGAGGCTTCGACTCTGTCAATGGCATCAATGGAAACGGGTCAGAACCAGAATCCGTGAGTTAAGGGCGCTGGGACTGAAGGAAACAGCGGTGATGGAGATCGCCAATACCCGAAAAGGAGCTTGGCGAACAACGAAAACGCCGCAACTCCACCAAGCCCTGGGCAAGACATACTGGACCGCTCAAGGACTCAAGAGTTTGACGCAACGATATTTCGAGCTCCGTCAAGGTTGACGAACCGCCTAGTGCGGACCCGCATGCTAGGTGGTGTGAGGGGACAGGGGTTAGCCGCCCCCTCCTACTCGATCGGATCATAACGCCGCTCGGAATTATTTTGAAGGAAGGGCTTCGTTTGTTGTCGTTACAAGGCAGCCGAACCATGGGACGCACGGGGACGGCTTGGCTGGCAGTTTGCCGTGGGGTGGGTGTTTCCAATAATTTCCCAACTCTAAGCGTGAGCGCAGGTGGGAGAGTGTTCGTACCCTCTAATTTTTGTGAATATATGACTATTTTTCCATTAGTAATAAATACTCTTTTTTTTTTGCATTTCTAACTCACATTTCGCACCCTAACAGGGTTGAAAGAAAGGATTTTTTATTTCGTTTTTCAGAATAACTTTCTGACCAACACAACGAGCGATGGCAATCCTTTTTTTACCATCGCTGGTCGTTCCGTATCACGTTACACGTAGATGCTCTCATCCATGCCCAATCCCTGCAGAATCCTTCGCTGATCAGGGGTGAGGGAGCGATCCAGTGAGCGTTGGATGCGCCCATCCGGCAGCTTGAACAGGACGACGTTCACATATTGAAACAGCTGAAAAATCGCCTGTCCCGTCGGCCGGGTCAGCTTGCGGCCTCCAGGACCCTTCAACGGGTGTTCTGGAGTAATAAACTGACGCACTCGGCGCTGAAAAACGCGGTAAATAGCCAAGGCCAACAGAAACAAATAGCCTAATACTGCGACCCGTTCTGGTTTTTTGACGTAAATCTCATCCGTGAAAAACGGATCTTTCAAAAAAGCGAAGTTCATTTCCACCGAGATCTGCCCTTTATATAGCTTCAAGATCTCTTGGGCATCCATGGGTTGGCCCTTCCATTCCTTCGGAACGGTCGTGACAAGGACAAACCGGGACGCTTTCCGTCTCGCCTGTTCCCACGCGTCTTGGTCGAATTCGACGTCAAGGTGCAAGAGATACAGCGTCTCCACCTCGGGTTCCGCCCCTTTTTTCGGCCGTCCGCGCCGTTTTTTCRGGCGTACGATCTCTTCGACCGCGGCCTCAACCCGATGAAACCGGGGGCGAAGGGACGCCTTGAGGGACGCCAAGGCTTGTTCGGCATCTTCCCGGCAGGAGAAKGGGTGACGCTCCCAACGGGCTTGTTCCTCGCGAAGAAGCTCCGCTTCTTTGGTTCGTTCTTTTTCAAGCGTCTTTCCTTTTCGCTGGTCGAGCGCGCTCGATTCAACRACGATCAGCCGAACGGGGTGGCCTTCATACGTCGAGGCCGTTTCCCATACCCGGTACGTGGCGCCGTTTCTCTCCGCCAACGTAAAGGGATCGCTCCACGTCGTGTCCTGAGCATCCGCTTCAGCCAACGCCTGTTTCACGATCCGGAGCGACGAAGGGCCTCTCGTGATCAAAAAGGCGTTGGCCGCTTTGGTTTGCGCCAGGGTCTCTTTCGTCATCGCGGCGGAATCGGCCACGTAAATCCATTCGTCTTCGATTTTGGCCTGCTTCAGCTGTTCATGGACACGAGACAGCACCTCGGGATTCCATGTTTTATCGGGCAGGTTGCCATCGTGCACATCGCCGTAAAACGGGATGCCGTCCTCGTTGCCGACCAGTCCGAAACCGATCTGTTTTTGCCAACGATGATGGCGGTTGTAGCCATGTGTGATCTGTAAGGCCTCTAACGAGKCCGATTCATACGCKCCGTAAACGGTCTTGTCCGTCGTATCGGCKTGGAAGGCTCGGAGGGAAAGGCCTTCTTTGCGATAAATATGAATCAAGCAAGTGCTGATGACGTTGTGAATGCCAGCCTCATACAGGCGATCGAGATGACGGGCCAACGCATCGTCATTCAACTGGGMAGGATGGAGCCCGGAACGGATGAGTTTCTCACAATCGACCTCCTGAGCCCAATGTTCCAAGTGAACGAGGGCTTGCCGGCCGTCAAACACATTGTAGAGGATGGCCTGAACGGCATCGCTGACTCGCGTTTGGCACTGCGGATCGACGGGCACGAGATGGTCAATCAATTGAGGCAGACCCAGTTTCTTGAATAGGGCACTTATTATATTCAAATAAGAATTGCGATAGACCGCTTCGACTTGAACATCCATGAGAGAAAAACTCCTTCACTTTCCTTGTGTGTCAAGGATTCATTCGACATCGGAACGAAAAAATCCTCCCGATTTTCGTCGAGAGGGTGCGAAATGTGAGTTTCTAATAGAATTTTAATTGTAAATATATTGATTTAACTGAGGTGTTTGTATTTTATGAAAAAATCTTTCTTGCTCTCTCCACTTGTCGCTTTGAGCCTCATTTGCACATCGGGTGTTCCGTTGGTGTATGCTGAGTCGGGGGTGCAAGTAAATAAGGTAAAAATCCAGATGGAACAAGAAATGGACAAGAAACAGCAAGAAGAGCGTCAGGAAATCATAAATTTAATCAATGAACCTGTTGATCAAGAAGCGGTGAAGAAAGAAATAGAGTGGATGAAAAAGAATGCTCCTGACAAGTATAATCAAGTTATTAGCAGGCAACAGGCAAAAGGGGTATCAGCATTAGCATCAAGTGGTGCCTTAGGAACTAATGGGGACATCTTAATTACTTATGATAGTGAAAGTTCTGGATGGAATCATGGTCATGCTGCCATTGTCCGTTGGGATGGTGAATATATAATTGAAGCATGGCCAGGTGAAGGAGTCCGCTACTACGTTAACAACTGGAAAACACGTTGGAAAACATGGAAAGGACTTTGGGTGAAAGGGGCAATGGGAGAGGATTATACATCAGCACAGTCATACGCTAGAGCACAAATCGGTGAGCCGTATAGTTTAACAGCCACAAAAGGTCAATCATCAAAATGGTATTGCTCGTTGCTCGTGTGGAAAGCGTGGGAGAATCGAGGATTTGATTTGGATGACGATGGAGGCATCATCGTGACCCCGTCTGACTTGGATCAAGACTCTGAGACAATAACCTATGCTAGCAGCAACTAAAAGAGCGGACGGAGGATATTTCAATGTGTGTGTAGAAGGGTATACCATCCAAATAACGGTTATGCCCTTCTATTTTTATCCGTTCATCCCCGCAACTTGAAAACATTACGGAGGGAAAAACGTGGATTTACTGACTTTGAGGGTGTAAGCAAAGCGTGTTGTGAATTTGAGCAGTTGCTTCATCATAGAGGGGGTGCAAATCTTTCTGCAAGGAAGGAAACGTTCTCGATTTCATAGAATATTACAACCACCACGGATGGAAGGGGATTCAACATGGGCCCAAGTGCACCGCTATGGATGTCAATGTTGTACTACCTCATGTGCACCGCGACGTTGCTCGCCGGTGTGGTGATGCTGGTGAAAGGAACGGTTCGCCGCTTGTATTCGCTCGCTGCGGTGCTCGCAGTGCCGCTCTTTTTTCTGAACAATTTTCACACGATCGCCAGGGTCGGTGTCGATCCGTTCGACTATTGGCAGCAATCCCTTGCTAAAGGGCAATGGTGGGCGTGGCTGTCGCTTGCGTTGTTCCTTTACATCGTATGGTACTGGGGATTGCTTGTCCAGCGCATAGGAGGTAAAAAGGAAGGGCAGGCTTGGTGGAAGCGGCAGAGATGGATATGGGTTGTGCTGGCGGCAGCCGCGCCTGTCATCGTGTATTGGGTGCAGAGCTTGGATGATTCCGTCATCTCCTCGGTGCGGACGTATGAACCGTCCAAGAGTCACTCGGAGAACGACCCGTCAGCGCGCATTTTCTTTTTGTATTCTCACCCATTTGCACGAGATTCGTATATCGTGGAGACGGATGGACACCGCGTGCGCAAAGTGGTGACACTGCAAGCCGTTGGGGTATCCCAGCTTTCGCATGGTTCATCAACGAAGGAACTGTTGTTGTGGTCAGATTATACGGGAAGGTATGTATATCAACTGAATCCAGACACATGGACGGTTGTCGATCAAGAAGCGGTCTCCAGTCCTCTTTCCTTTGCCTCATTGGAGGGAGAGTGGGATATTCGTTCGCTGAACCAAGATGTAAAAACCAATAAACTAGAAGTAAGAAAAGAGGGAAAATTGTTATTTTCTAAACGATTCCCTCCCTACGTTCTTCAAGTTTTGCACGTAGCGCCGTATTTCTATGTGTTCGCTGATGTGATGGAAAAGGAACAAGGTGTATTGTATGTGGTGGATCAACGTGGTTCCTTAGTGAAGGAAATTCCATTACTCACTTCCTCCGCTCGATCGATGGTGGTATTTCACAACCACATTGTCATCGCCACGAAACCTCGTCTCACAATCATTGATCCGCATTCATGGCGAGTGACATATTGGGACATGGGGCAAGAGGAAACGCGATTCGATCAGCTCCAAGTGAAAGGAGACACGCTGTGGGTGAGCTATGTCCAGAGGGAAAAGTCGGGTTGGATCGCTTTGAACGATCGGTTTAAGGTGATGGAGAAGCATGAGCTGCCGTCAGTGTACTGGGAAGCACGGTTTCACGGCGACTATGTGTATATATTGTTCGAGCCGCAGGAGGGGAACAAGGCGGACAATGCAGGGGAAATGAACATCTTCCAGCTGCGTACGGCCCAACTTGCCGCCAAGTTTACTGTGCCGAAACAAAAGCACAACTTGCAGACATTTTACGTGATGGATGAAATACAATGATAGTGCAGGAGATGACGACAAAGGGGGAGAGGGACATACAATTCCGCGATTATGAAGAGTTTTGGCCGTTCTATTTGACCCAGCATCGCAAACCGGCGACGCGGAGATGGCATTTTGCCGCGACGAGTTTCGTGTTTTTGTTTGTGATCATCGCGATCGTGACGAAGAACGCGTGGTGGCTGCTTGGCGCGCCAATCGCCGCCTATGCACTCGCTTGGTTCAGCCACTTTTTTATCGAAGGAAACAAGCCAGCTACCTTCGGCCATCCGCTTTGGTCGCTTCGAGCTGATTTTCACATGTACGGGCTTATGCTTACGGGACGCTTGGGGCGTGAGCTTGAGCGGATTGGGCTTTCAGAGGATCGGGATGTCAGCCAAAATGGATAAGAATCACGTTGAGAGGCCTTGCTCCCAACTAATTTCTTCTATCAGTGATTGTCGTCGATCCTCAAGGCTTTTGAGAGATCGGAGGACGACGACAATCCGGGATGGAATATCAGGGAGAAAGGCCCTTGTCCCCGCATTACTTCTTCATTTGTTTAATCTTTTCAAGCGGCAGCCCGGTCAGTTCATGAATCGTGTCGGCATCATATCCTTTTGCCAACATTCGTTTCGCAACATCCATCTTTGCTTTTTCCATTCCTTTCTCCATTCCTTTCTCCATGCCTTTCTGCTCGTATGAAACGATGAGTTCCATGACTTTGGCAGCCTCCTTCTCCTCCATTGTATTCACCTCATTTCGCAGTCGGATTTCTTCTTCATCCGATAACCGCAAATATGTTTCGAAAAAGCCGAACAACAGACGCTGTTTCGCCTCATCGAGCTCGAGGCGGATGAGCATGCGCAAAAATTCCTTTTTCACTTCCACCTTCTCATCTTCATTATACCCCATTTTGCTTAACAGAGCGGCGGCGACCGGGTTGTCATGGCGGATGTACTCGCGCCACGGGAGTTTGCGCAATTCTATGGTCAAAAAACGGAAATCGAGAACGGTCCAAAACGGAAACTCCACAGTGAAAGAGGAAGGTTCATTACGGGTGGCGTCATAGCTGAAGATAGCGATTGGAAGAATACGGCGGCGGTGTTTTTGAAATAAACGGCTGAAATAAATGAACATTCGCTCTGAAAAAGCGGGTTGGATGTAGCTTTGGTGTTCGATGTGGACAATGATCAGTCCATCTTCCCCTTTTAGCTTTGTCTCGATCAATAGATCGACTCGATGTTTTTCCCCTGCAGTAACATCGGTCAACACTTCTTCTGATAAAAAGGAAAGATGGTTAAAGTCAACATGCTCGTATACGCGTGGGAAGAAGAGGAGAACGAATTCTTCAAAAAACGTGCTTAACAACTCTTTAAACAGGCGATCATGGTCAATGCGCGTTTCTGACATGGTCTCCCTCCCTATTTATTTTTGAACTCCCATTTGTTTTATTCGATCCATGCAAGGCAAAATCCTGCCTGACCACAGCCTTTTTCACAGAAGTTTTTTGTTCAAAGAAAGGAAATAGGAAAGAATTTGTCGAATTTTGATGGCATTGGAAAAATGATGAAACCAACCGTTGCCTCGCCCGTATCAATAGGTAAAGGCGAAAGGAGGGAGGGAAATGATTTTTGGCCATCCGCCTGAGGTCATATATGGGATCGTGCTGGTGGTCAGTGCGGTGTTGACGGTTGTGTATTTTTTCTTTAGTGATGTGCTAGATGGTGCATTTGATGTAGTGGACCACCCGTTGTTCAGCCCGCAGCTCATTTTATCATTTTTCATCGTCGGCAGCGCGGTCGGGCTGTTGGCGGAAATGTATACGGATTGGGCATCAGATTCTATCATTTGGCTTAGCATTGGGGTGGCGCTTGTTGCCGTGTTGCTTTTGCACTTTTTCGTTTTTTTGCCGCTTCGGTCGGCGGAAGCGTCGCTTGGGTATACGGACGCCGATTTGGAAGGGTCGCTTGCCAAAGTGATCGTCTCGGTGCCGCCTGACGGGTTGGGGGAAATTCTCATTTCCCGCAAAAGCGGGGCGGTGGCCAAACCAGCGAAGAGTGTGAACCATGAAGCCATTCCGTCGGGGGAAGAAGTCATTGTCGTGCAAATGGAAAACGGCGTCGCGATGGTAGCGAAGCACGATCCGTACCATCTTTCCATCTAACATTATGAAAGGAGAAACGTCATGACTGTTGCGCCATGGTTGATTGTCATTGGTGTCGTCGTCTTGCTTCTTGTTGGACTTATTGCCATTTTCATCGCCCGCTACCGCACGGTCGGGCCGGACGAGGCGCTCATCGTCACGGGCAGCTACTTAGGAAGCAAAAACGTTCATGTCGACGAATCGGGAAACAAAATTAAAATCGTCCGCGGCGGCGGCACGTTTGTCGTGCCGATTTTCCAACAGGCCGAGCCGCTTAGTTTATTGTCGATCAAATTGGATGTGCAAACGCCGGAAGTGTATACGGAACAAGGTGTGCCCGTGATGGCGGACGGGGTGGCGATCATTAAAGTCGGCAGCTCGATTGGCGAAATCGCGACCGCGGCCGAGCAGTTTTTAGGCAAAACGCGTCAAGACATGGAAAACGAAGCGCGTGAAGTGCTTGAAGGCCATCTTCGCTCCATTCTCGGGTCGATGACGGTTGAAGAAATTTATAAAAACCGCGACAAGTTTTCGCAAGAAGTGCAGCGTGTCGCCTCGCAAGATTTGGCGAAAATGGGGCTTGTCATCGTCTCGTTCACGATCAAAGACGTGCGCGACAAAAACGGTTACCTCGATGCGCTCGGGAAGCCGCGCATCGCCCAAGTGAAGCGCGATGCTGACATCGCCACGGCCGAGGCGGAAAAAGAGACGCGCATCAAGCGGGCTGAAGCAGACAAGGAAGCGCGCAAGGCGGAGCTCGAGCGGCTGACGGAAATCGCGGAGGCGGAGAAAATCAACCAGTTGAAGCTCGCTGAGTTCCGCCGCGAGCAAGACATCGCCAAAGCGCGCGCCGATCAGGCGTACCACCTCGAAGAAGCGAAGGCGAAGCAGGAAGTCATGGCGCAACAAATGCAAATTAAAATCATCGAGCGGCAAAAACAAATCGAGCTGGAAGAAAAAGAAATTTTGCGCCGCGAGCGCCAGTACGATTCGGAAGTGAAGAAAAAAGCCGACGCTGAACGCTATGCGATTGAACAAAAAGCGGCGGCGGAAAAGGCGAAGCAAATCGCCGAAGCCGATGCGCAAAAATACCGCGTCGAAACGCTGGCGAAAGCGGAAGCGGAGCGCATCCGTCTCGACGGGCTGGCGAAAGCCGAGGCCGAGAAAGCAAAAGGGGAGGCAGAAGCGGAAATTATCCGCCTGAAAGGTCTCGCCGAAGCGGAAGCGAAACAAAAAATCGCCGAAGCGTTTGAGCGCTACGGCCAAGCCGCTGTGCTCGACATGATCATCAAGATGCTTCCAGAATATGCAAAACAAGTGGCGAGCCCGCTTGCGAACATCGAGAAGCTGACGATCGTCGACACTGGCTCAGGGGCAGGAGGCGGCGCCAACCGTGTCACGGGCTATGCGACGAACTTAATGGCGAGCTTGCAGGAGACGTTAAAAGCTTCGACGGGCATCGATGTGAAGCAGCTGCTTGAGAATCTCACGACAAGCGGTGCATCATCGGCCGTCACGGCCAAGCCAACCGTTGCCGAAGAGGCGAATGCGAGCCAGTCATGAACATGGTGTGCGGCGCCCTTGATCGAACGAAGGGCGCTTTTTTCGTGGTCATACTTGCGACATTCTTCGGAGTTGCGTATTAAGCATTGTTTCGCTATGATGGGAACGAGTGGAATGGAAAAAAGGAAGTAGGTTGAGGATGATGAAACGAGCTCGAATCATTTATAACCCGACATCAGGGCGCGAGCTGTTTAGGCGCCATTTGCCCGATGTGCTCGTTCGGTTGGAAAAAGCGGGCTATGAAACGTCGTGCCACGCCACCGAGGGTCCGGGAGATGCGACGAAAGCGGCGCGTCAGGCCGTCGAGCGGGAATTTGATCTCGTTGTCGCCGCGGGCGGCGATGGAACGATCAATGAAGTTGTCAACGGCATCGCCGATCAGCCGTATCGGCCGAAACTGGGCGTCATTCCTGTCGGGACGACGAACGATTTCGCCCGCGCCATCGGCGTGCCGCGCTCGATCGAAGGGGCGTGCGAGGTGATCGCCACGGGCGAGCCCGTACCCATTGACATCGGCTGTGTGACGAACGAAGACAAAACACGCTATTTCATCAACATCGCCGGCGGCGGCCGCCTGACGGAGCTCACCTACGAAGTGCCAAGCAAGCTGAAAACGATGCTCGGCCAGCTGGCCTATTACTTAAAAGGGATCGAGATGCTTCCGTCCATCAAGGCGACCGAAGCGCAAATCGAGTACGACGGCAAACTGTTTGAAGGCGAGATTATGATGTTTTTGGTTTCGCTCACGAACTCGGTCGGCGGTTTTGAAAAACTGGCGCCCGATTCGTCGCTCAATGACGGTCTGTTCGATTTCATCATCGTCAAAAAAACGAACTTGGCCGAATTCATTCGCCTTGTCACGCTCGCCGCGCGCGGCGAGCATATCAACGACCCGCATATCATTTACACGAAAGCGAACCGGGTGAAGGTGCGGTCGCCGATGCAGCTAAACTTAGACGGCGAATTCGGGGGCATGCTTCCAGGGGAATTTGTCAATTTGTACCGCCATTTGGAAGTCATCATGCCGAAAGACAAGGCGGAACAAGTGAGAACAGGAAGATGAGCCTGTTCTTTTCTTATGCCTCTAAGCCAATAAGGGAACGCTAACGGTATAAACCGATCGGCAGAAAGGAGAACGACATGACGAAGCAGCAAGCACCGGTCGCCAAAAATGAATATTATGATGTCGTATTCACGGATTTGACCCACGACGGTCTCGGAGTGGCGAAAGTCGACGGCTTTCCCTTGTTCGTGAAAAACGCGCTTCCCGGGGAGCGGGCGAACGTAAAAGTCGTCAAAGTGAAAAAAGGCTACGGGTACGGCCGGCTTATCGAGCTGTACGAACCGAGCCCCGACCGCATCGAGCCCCCGTGCCCTGTCTATCGTCAATGCGGCGGCTGCCAGCTGCAGCACCTGAGCTACGAAGGGCAGCTGAAGGCGAAAGAGAAGCAAGTGAAAGAAGTGCTCGCCCGCATCGGCAAGCTTGACGGCGTCACCGTCCATCCCGTCATCGGGATGAAGAACCCATGGCGCTACCGCAACAAGGCGCAAGTGCCGGTCGGCGAGCGCGAAGGGGGCTTGGTCGCGGGCTTTTACAAAGAACGGAGCCATGAGATTATCGATATGGATGCCTGTCTCATTCAACAAGAGAAAAACGATGACGTCGTCCAAGCGGTGAAACGGATCGTCGAGCGCTACGGCATCCCGTCATACGATGAACTCGCCCATCGCGGCGTGCTCCGCCATATTGTCGCCCGCTACGGCGCGGCAACAGGCGAGGTGATGGTCGTGCTTGTCACTCGCACGAACCATTTGCCGCATGAACAAGAGATCGTCCGCGCCATCGTCCGTGAAATCCCGGACGTGACATCGATCGTGCAAAACATCAACCCCGAGCGGACGAACGTCATTTTCGGCGCCCAAACGCGTGTGTTATGGGGGAGCGAGTTCATCACCGCCCGCATCGGCGACATCCAATTCGCCATCTCGGCCCGCTCGTTTTACCAAGTCAATCCGGAACAGACGAAAGTGCTGTATGACAAAGCGCTCGAGTACGCTGAGTTGACCGGATCGGAGACGGTCATGGACGCCTACTGCGGCATCGGCACGATCTCGCTCTTTTTAGCGAGAAAAGCGAAGCATGTCTACGGCGTCGAAATCGTCCCAGAAGCGATTGAAGACGCCAAGCGCAACGCCGAGCTGAACGGCATCACAAACGTCACCTTCGAAGTCGGCGCCGCCGAAGACGTCATCCCGCGCTGGTATCAGGAAGGCATCCGCGCTGACTGCTTGGTCGTCGACCCGCCGCGCAAAGGCTGCGACGCCTCGCTGCTCGAAACGATCATCGCCATGAAGCCGCCGCGCGTCGTTTACGTCTCGTGCAATCCGGCGACACTCGCCCGCGACTTGCGCATCTTAGAAGACGGCGGCTACGAAACGATCGAAGTCCAGCCGGTCGATATGTTTCCGCATACGGCGCATGTCGAGTGTGTGGCGAAGATTCAGTTGAGATTGTAAACACAAAATAAACTCGTTCCACTTAAAAAATAACCGTTCATAACGAAAAATAAAGTCGGGCTTTGGATGAATTTTACTGGAAAAAGAAACAGTCCATCTCCCGCTCCTTATGGGGAAAGAAGAGAGGGAGAAAAAGCGGGGGAATCATTGAGAAATCAAGGAAAAAGGGATCGAGATGAGGAGGGATGAGAGGGAGGAAGCGGGGGGAAGCGCCCACGTTCTTCCCTTTTTCTTTTTCCAAAAATCGAAATAAAGTGGGTTCGTTTGGAGGAAAAAAGCGGGAAAAAATCGGAGAAAAACATCGGAAAAATCGGGGGAGAACGAACGAGTTTATTTCCAATGGGAAGAAATGGGGACGTAAGCATGCGTGTTGGAGCGGGGGAGGGAGGAACGAGTTTATTTTGAATTTACAGAGATAAGGCAACGGGCCGGTCCATCCGGCCCTGTTGTTTGTAATTTACGATCCAATTTCCGTTCTTTACTGTTCTTGACTTCCGCTTTCTAACGGTGGAATTGCGCAAACTGCCGTGGCGGGAGTACATCCGCCATGACAATCCGGTTGCCGCCTTAGTAAGTAAAGTCCTATAAGACGAGTTATGTTAACTTAAAAATCAAAAGGTTCATATTCCATGTGTCAGCGCCTATCCCTTATATTCATTGATGTGTTTTTGAATGTGAAAAGACACGATGTCAATCATTGAGTCTTTCGATCAAAAAAGAGGTAAATAGGCTATGATGATATTGTGAATATTGAAATGATATGTATTGCGATCATGATAAGACGTGATCCCTCTTCATTGATTTATTCTCTTCTTTGCGTCATTGTGATATATGTTTGTTTACTGTCTTCCCTTTTCCAGATATAATAATGATAAGAACTTGTAGCGTTTGTCCAAAATCCATCATTCTAAATTGTTTTCCCTATGGATATACTGGTACCACCTACATTCTTGATTAGGTGGTGGAAAAATGAAGAAAAAGGAGCGTGAAGACATGACTCCAGCAACAGAAATCAAAAAACCAAGTCTTCAATCATTGATTGAAAGCGGCAAAGTAAAAGTATTTAAAACAGATGATGAAGGCCGGGTTCTTTTGAATCCTGATGATCCAGATGATTTGGAATGGTTTGAAGATTGATGAGGGATCATAATGAACGTCAAGCCTGGAGATATTTATGATGTTTATTTCGGCTTCGAAGATCAACCGGGCGGAAAATTTCGCCCGGTTCTTATTGTGGAGATAGAACATAATATTGCTGCTGCCGTTGCAATCAAAATAACATCAAAAGGACCTAAAGCTCCTCCCACCATACATGATCAATATCGAATTGAGATTCAGTATTATCAGGAAGCGGGATTAACGAAAAAATCATGGGCAAGATGCGAAAAATTCAGGGTATTTCCATTATTTGTATTTAATGAGACTAATAAACGTGGCACTGATGACTTTGAAAGGGTTTACAGTGGATATTGTAAATTACAGACCTGCGAGCGAGAAAGCCCACTCCTTTAGGGGTGGGATGAAAGCGAGCCGTTTTCTTATATTGGGATCTTCACCACAAAATGTACTTGACAAAAAACGTTTTTCATGATGAAGATGTCAAAAGATAGGCTTCCATTTTTAGTTATTTTTGTTCAGCTGGAAGGGACACTATCATGCTTCTTCCTAAAAGTCAAGTACATCTTTCAGTGATGAACCATTTTTGGGGTTTATGCAAAAATATGCAAGTCAGAGTGTAGTGAAACGTAAGCATTTCTTTATTGATGAGGTGATGAATCCATATTCCATTTTTTATACCCGACCAAAAATCCCGAAGCGCTGACAACGCTTGATGGATCGGCGTCCCCGACGAATGCTGGAAATACGGCATGTTCTGGCGCACGACGTCCGAATCCAACCGTCCCACCTTCCGTTTGGCCTGTTCGCATTCGCTCTGCCTTCGTTGATATCGACGTGGCGGTCGACGCCGTCTCTTCCTCCGGTTGCCGTTTTCCTCGACGAAATCCCGTCGATTCGGGCGATCATAGCTTTAAGAAACGCTCGAAGCCCTTGGTCTTTCCAACTGAGGCGGGATTTCACCCGGTGCGCAAACCGACTCATCACGCTCTCTGCGTGGCCCATCGGACGCATTCCAGCCGTTTCCATCCCTTGTTCCGACAGCCACTCGCGGTAGTCCCGAATGCACCCAGGCATCGACTCGATTCGTCGAATCGAGGCTAACAGCTGCTCGTCTTTCGCTTCGTCCTCCAATGTGCCGATCGCGCTATTGAGCTCGACAAGAAGTCCCGATTCGTCTTGTTTCGCCAGCTTCTTCCGCACCTCCCGCAAACGCGCTGCGCTCGTCGGGAGTCCTTTCCTGAAGAATTTCACCCACAAACGTTGAAATATCCTTGTTCAATCGGCCTCCCTTATCAAATCACCAGTCTTCTAAAGGGAATGATGTTCTGCCGTTTTCAATGAAAGTCGTTCCTTGTTATAATGAAAAACGTATGTTTCCGCCAAGCATAAGTCCGTTTCGACAAAGTGTACAATACACTCAAGAGCGAAATGAAGCGCATTCATTTGGAAAGGAGGAAAACCATTGGGCGGTGTGACGAAACATTCGTTTGTGGCAGAAGTTCATCAGTTGGATAAAAAAGGAATTGGACAAGCCGTCGTTTGGCATGAAGAGGACGGAAAGAGAAAGAAGCTCAAACTCGCCATTCCGTCTACACTTCCCGGTGAGAAGGTGCGAGTCGTTGTCGATGAGCCAAAACGGCGCAGAGTTCAGGCGCGGTTGGAAGAGGTGGTTGAGCCGCATCCGGAACGGCTTGAGCCGCCCTGTCCGCACTTTGACCGCTGCGGCGGCTGTGTCTGGCAGCACTGGCACTATGAAGGGCAGCTGCGCCATAAAACGGAGCATGTCAAGACGCTCTTGAAAGAGCACGGATTTGACCCTGGCGTTGTCCGCGATACGATTGGCATGGAACATCCGTGGCATTACCGCAATAAAATGGAGTTTACGTTTTCTCCTGAAGGTTTGCTTGGACTGCATGAGCAAGGCAATTTCCGTCAAGTCATTTCGCTCAAGACGTGTCTCATCGCTGGAAAGAACATTGTTGAAGCGGCCATGGAAGTGGCGCGTTGGGCCCGTGATCACCGGTTGCCTGGTTATCACAAAGATGCCCATGAAGGGCTGCTTCGCCATTTGATGGTGCGCGAGTCGTTTGCGACGGGGGAGGTGATGGTGGCGCTCTTTGCGACCGAGGCGCCGGAAGGGGATCTGAAAGAAGCGGCGGCCGATTTGACGGAGCGGATCACCAAAATGCTCCCGCAAGTGAAAAGTTTGCTTTGGCTCGAGAATCGGGCGTGGGCGGACCGCACCCAGGCGGAACAAACCCATGTGTTGGCCGGACGTGATTTCATTTACGATGAATTGTGCGGCTTCCGCTACCGCCTTTGGTTTGATACGTTTTTTCAAACGAACCCAGTGCAGGCGGCCAAATTGGTTGAACTGGCGTTGGAGATGGGCAAACCGCAGCCTCATGAAAACATGATCGACCTCTTTTGCGGAGTCGGGACGTTTTCCCTGCCGTTTGCGAAACGGGTCAAAGCGTTAGCTGGCATTGAAATTGTTGAAACGTCGATTGAGTCGGCGAAGCGAAATGCGAAGGACAACGGCATTGACAATACGTACTTTTTGGCTCGGGATGCGAGACGCGGGATTGATGAAGTGTTGGAACAGTTCGGGCGGCCGGAGCTGCTGCTTTTGGATCCTCCACGTTCGGGGGCGGGCGGGAAGGTGATGCGCAAAATCGGCCGGGCGCGGCCGGAGCGGGTTGTGTATGTCTCATGCAACCCGGAGACGTTTGCGGCGGATATTACCCAATTAGTCCCGTTCGGCTATACATTGAAAACCGTCCAGCCGGTCGATATGTTCCCGCATACGGCCCATGTCGAGTGCTGTGCGTTGCTTGTTCGGGGATCATGATGGAAGGAATCCCGTTTCTCGGATAGGGAGAAACGGGATTTATTGTTTTTGCCATCCTTTTTGAAACAAATAGAAATCATTTACAGGGATAGATGTGCAACCTATGCCTCACCTACAAACTTCAGAAGCGGAAGGAAAAAGATGGCGGACGGCCCTTTTCGTTTTTTCCGTCTAACTGTACTTCTGGATCGCATCTGCCAGTAATTGCGGCAATGCCGGGATGTCGTCTGCGCCGTAGGTGAACCGGACAAACGTCTCGTCCATATCGAGCGCCTCTGCGAACAACCCAGAAAGTCCACGTGCCTTGCGGTCGATTTCCAGCAAGACTTCCACGCTGTTTTCAGACAAAAAGAAGATCGCTTCCAATTCATCAAGACAGCCTTTGAACGGTCCACTTGCTGGCTTGAATTCAAACTCTTGGACAAACGGCAGCCGCCGCTGCCCATAGCGCGGCGCTTGTTCGCATTGCACATGGCGGAGGCGGAATCCTAATTGGCGGGCTGCCTCGAGAAACGCGGCGACGAGCGGGTGCGGTTCGATGGCGAGATGGTCGCGGTCTTGCGGGTCGAGCGCCATTTTAATGTCAAGGCCGGTTTGCAGCCATACCCGCGAAGAGCCGAGCGTGACGGGCACGTCGTACGGCAAGGCGAATTGAAACGGGATCGTTTTCGTTTCGTTCGGCCCAATCGTCAGCGAGCCGCTTACTTTGTACCTTGCCAGCACCGCTTTTTCCTCGTGTTTCTTATCATCGATTTCTCGAAGGTAGGTCGTCACTAACGCTAAGTAAATTTCGTCGATATGCTGCTCGATGCTGCCGCCGCGAATGTCGACAATCCCTTCGACTGTTTCGCCTTGGACATATTGCGCTTTCGCTAATTTCGTATCAACAGTGGCTGCTCCGATGCCGATAGAACTTAACAGTTTTTTGAACAACAAGTTCTCCTCCTTGTCATCGATTTCAGTTGAGAATACGGAGCGCCTGGTGAAAAGGTTCCGTCCTTCTTAATTAAAAAGGTGGGAACGATACCGTCCCGCCAAGAGTCTGACGCCAAAGGGCGATGTTCAAGAAGCGAAACGCAATATATTGCTTTTTAACAATTATATACGGCAATCAAAAAAGGTGCCCCGATCTTTTTGGGACACCTTTCCTTTTTGTTTCGTTGTGTTAACGGATGCCGAGCGGATCGATGGCTTCATTGGCAACGGTGCACGCTTCCGCCAAAGCGAGGTCGGCGGCGGCGTCTTCAGCAGTGACGAGGACGCGCCAGCTCGGGTTCTCGATCAAACGGCAAAAATCAAGAAAGCGCGCTTGGGCGATCGCTTCGTACCAACCGTGGCGGTCCGAGAGCACAACGGTGCGCTCGTACGGACGGCGCGGAGCGGCTGAAGGTTCCGTGGGCGGCATCAGTCGGTCGGCCGCTTGTTGCAGTTGTTCGATGGAGCCGGATGACGGCTTTGTCGGGATGGCGTCAAGCCAGGCGTCAATGCACGCGGCCTCCTCGTCAGAGACGAGGCCGGAGACGGACAGCTGCGTCGGAATCCAGCCGTCAAGCACGATGCGCCCGCGTGCCGTATGAATGTCCCAGTGCGTCGATTCCGAAGCGGCAGGGTCCATCGTAAAGCCGTGGTAATAATGGACGGGGATGCGCCGGCCCTTGCCTTCATGGATCACAGTGGCTCCGACGCGCGGCCGTGTGCCGTCTGTTTCCCTTAACGCGAATCCGTGCGCTTCGACGGCTTCGCCGAACCAGTCACGGCCGACTTCAAAAAAGTGGACGCCGTGTTCAATGAGAATGCCTCCGCTTCGCCGTTCGTCCCAAAACCAATGGCCTTCCGCGACGCGGTGAGCCGCGTTGTGAAGGCTTGCGTAGTCCACTGGGCCAAGAAGCGCGCGATGGATAAGTTGCTTGACAGCTTCAGCGAGCGGGTGGTAGCGAAGAACGAGATTGACCGCCAACGCCCGGTTTTGGCGGGCGGCGAGCTGGATGTTCGCCCGCAGCGCCTCGGCGGTGAGGCCGCCTGGCTTTTCAAGGAGCACATGTTTTCCTTCCTCAAGCGCCCGCTCGGCAAGCGGGGCGTGCAAATGCGGCGGGGTGGTGAGAATGACGATGTCAACATGCGGGTCAATGATCAATTCTTCAGCTTCGCGGTATTCGCGCACGTCGCCCGCCTGCGGCTGACGGCGGCGATAGGCGTCGATGACGCGCTGGCGTTTTTCGTCCGTCCGCCCGGCGACAGCGGCGAGATGGAAGGAAGGAAGCGGGGCGAGCGCACCGGCGAGAAATTCAGCGAATGCGCCGGCACCGGCAATGCCAACATGGTAACGGAAAGATGATGAAGAAATCATGGCGTATTCTCCTCCTCCCTCACATATATATAGCATTAACGATACTCATTATACCGCAAAGAAAAAGAAGAACGAGAAAATGAAAGTTTCTAAATTTGCAAGCATCAATCATTCCTCATCGACACCATCCGACAATCATTTCGCTTGCATAGAAGGAGGAATATTATGTATACTATTATTAGCAACCGTCACTGCCGAGTGCTAGCAATCTATGAACTACTTTCATTTTTTCGTTCATCCGTCAAAAAGATGCCTATTTTTGTGAAAAAAAGATTATGGAGGGATGACGAAATGAAAGCATTGTTGCTGGCAGGAGGATTAGGTACGCGTCTTCGTCCATTGACCGAAAACATCCCCAAACCGATGGCCCCGATTGCGAACCGGCCATGGCTTGAACACCTCATCGTTCATCTTCGCGACCAAGGAGTCAACGAATTTGTCATCGCCGCACATCATTGTTCAGAAGTGATCCGTCGCTATTTCGAAGATGGGAAGCGCTGGAACGTCAAGATTACATACGCGCTCGAACCGTTCCCGCTTGGAACGGCTGGGGCGATCAAAAACGCCGAGCGCTGGCTGAAGGAACGGTTTCTCGTGTTTAACGCCGACATCGTGCATTTGCCGCAATTGATCCCGTTGCTTGATTTCCATCGTCAACATGGCGGTTTGGCGACCATTGTTTTAACGGAAGTAGACGATCCTTCTTCCTATGGGGTGGTCGAACAAGACGATCGCGGGCAAATTTTACGCTTTGTCGAAAAGCCGCGCCGCGAAGAAGCGCCATCGAACCGCATCAATGCCGGCATGTATATTTTCGAGCCGGACGTGATGCGCTATATTCCGGCTGAGCGGGAAGTATCGATTGAACGCGAAACATTCCCGCTGCTGATCGAGAAGAATGTCGGTGTATATGGCATCGTCAGCAACGGATACTGGCGTGATATGGGGACGCCGGCCCGCTACCGCCAAGTGCATTGGGATGCGTTGAGCCGGGAGTTTCCGATTCCGCTCAAAGGACGTGAAATTCAACCGGGCGTGTTTGTTGGCGAAAACGTGGAGATTGGGTCTGGCGTCTTGTTTGTGCCGCCTGTGCTCATCGGTGACCACGTGAAAATCGGTCCGCAGGCCGTCATTGGCCCGAATGCGGTCATCGGCGACCACTGCCAAATTGGCGCCCGCGTCCATTGCGCGCAGACAATCGTTTGGGACCGCTCTGTCATTCGTGACCGCAGCCGTTTGCAAAACAGCATTTTCGGCTATCGGACGGTGACGCCGGCGGGAGAAGTGTTCGAAGATTCGATTATTAATCAGTTCAAGGAGGCGGTGCAAGCATGATTCGAATTGCCTACGTCAGCACGTACCCGCCGCGGCGGTGCGGACTGGCGACGTTTACGGAACATTTGCGCCAAAGCATTGATGGCGTCCGGGGCCCATCCGATGGCGACCGCGTCATCGTTTTGTATAACGAAAGCGACGGCGATGACGCCTATCGCAACGACCCAGCGTATTGGCCGCTTCCGGCGCAAAACCGCGCGGCGTATGCCGAGATGGCCAAACGGGTGAATGAAAGCGACATCGATGTCGTTTTATTGCAGCATGAGTTCGGCATTTTCGGCGGGGAGGCCGGCGAATACATTCTCGATTTCATCGCGGCGCTAGAAAAACCGCTTGTGACGACGTTCCATACGGTGTTTGCCGACCCGCCGCTGCCGTACCGCCCGATTCAAGAAAAGATCGCGGCGGCAAGCGATGCGATCATCGTGATGAACCGGCAGGCGATTCCGTATTTGGTCAAAGCGTTTGGCCTGCCGGAAGAAAAAATTGTCTACATTCCGCACGGTGCTCCGGGCCCAAGCAGCGAAAATCGCGATTCGCTTCGCCGCCGCCTCGGATTTAGCAGCCGCAAAGTGATGTTGACGTTTGGCTTGCTCAGCCGTGGCAAAGGGATTGAGTCGGTCTTGGCCGCGTTGCCGGGCGTCGTTCGCAAGGTGCCGGAAGCGCTGTATGTCATCGCCGGACAGACACACCCAGAAGTGAAAAAAAGGGAAGGAGAAGCATATCGCGAGGAGTTGAAGTCGCTTATTCACCGTTTAGGGCTTGATCGCCATGTCCGCATGGAAGATCGGTATTTCAGCGAAGAGGAATTGATCGATTATTTGACGGCGTGCGACTTGTACGTCACCCCGTACCCGGGCATGCAGCAAATCACGAGCGGCACGCTTGCCTATGCGGTCGGCGTCGGCCGTCCGGTCGTTTCGACGCCGTATGAGCATGCGCGCGACTTGTTGCAAGGTTGTGAAGAGCTGTTGTTGCCGTATGGCGATACGGCCGTTTGGGAAGAGCGGCTCGGGCAGCTGTTGGCCGACGAGGCGGCGCTGAAGCGATGGGAGGAAAAGGTGCGCCAAATCGGGGCAAACACGCATTGGCCGCGCGTCGGCGAACAGCATGTCGCCTTGTTTGCGCGCATGTGCGCCGCGAAACGTGGGGAGGTGAAGACGGTTGGCACCGTCAGTCATTAAGTTCGACCATCTCGAGCGCATGACTGACGACACCGGGTTGCTCGAGCATAGCCTCGGCCGCATCCCGCGCCGTCGCGAGGGTTATTCGACCGATGACAACGCCCGCGCCATTTGGGCGTGCCTGGAATGGCTGGCGCTATGCGAAGACAAAGGAGAGAAGGAGCGGCTGCACCGTTTGCTTGACCGGTATTTGGCGTTTTTGCTTTGGGCGCAAAACGATGATGGCACGTTCCATAACAACTTTTTCTTCGACCGGACAAAGGAAGAGGAAACGCCGTCAGACGACTGCTTCGGCCGGTCGTTTTGGGCGTCGGCCATCGCGTACGCCCGTCTCAGCGATCCGGCGCGGCGTGAAGCGGCGGCGGAGATGCTGCGGCGGGCCATGCCCGCCGCGTGGGAGCTTCGCTCGCTACGCGGCGTCGCCTGGGGGTTGGCTGCTTGCGGCATCTTATTGACAGAAGGACGCCCGCTTGGCGTCGATCAAGAGGAAGTGGCGGCCTTGGCCGCACGGTTTGAAGAGCGGCTGCTTGCGGCGTATTGGGAGCATGCTGGCGACGACTGGCATTGGTATGAGCCAGAGTTGACGTACGCCAACGGGGTGCTGCCGTGGGCGCTTTGGACGTCCTATCGACGTGCGCCGAGGGATGAGGTGAAGGAAGCGGCGGAAAAAAGCCTTGCGTTCCTTATTGAAAAAATGAGCGGACCGGGCGGCGTCATCCGCCCGATCGGCAACCGCGGTTGGTGCAGCCGCCGCTACCGCGCCGATTGGGATCAGCAGCCGCTTGATGTCATGAAGCTCGCCTTGGCGGCGCGCGAAGCGTATTGGGCAACGGACGACGAGCGTTATCGCAGCGTCGTTCGCCGCTGTCTCGCCTGGTTTTACGGGGAAAACGACGGCAACGCGCCGCTTGCGGACCCAAGCGACGGCAGTTGCTGCGACGGGCTTGGCCCGAACGGCCCGAACCCGAATCGGGGGGCGGAGTCAACATTGTCGTACTTGTTAACAGCAGCAATCGCTCAATCGATTTCGGTGGAGGTGGTTGTCGATGAATACGTCAACAACGAAACCGTTCGCATGGCCGGCACACGTGTTTAAAGAATATGACATCCGCGGACGAGCCGGCGAGGAGCTCGATGAGTCGTTCGCGTATTGGCTCGGACGGGCCTTTGCCGAAATGATGCAAAACGAAGGTGAGAAGAAAGCGGTTGTCGCCCATGACAACCGTCTGTCATCGCCCGCACTGCACCGAGCGCTCAAAGATGGGTTGCTCGATGGCGGCTGCGATGTCGTCGATATTGGGCTTTCGACGACGCCGATGTTTTACTACAGCTTATACTACACGAACATTTCATGCGGCATGATCATCACCGCCAGCCATAACCCAGGCGATGAGAACGGATTTAAAATTGCCATGGGGAAAACGACAATTTATGGTGAGCGTATCCAAGCGCTGCGGCTGGCGATGGAGCGGCTCAGCAAGGAACAGCCGCGGCCTGAAACAGCGCGGGGGCGTGAGGAAACGTTGGACCTTGCTCCAGCGTATATCAAGATGTTGAAGGAGAAAATCCAACTCGGTCCGCGCAAGCTGAAGGTTGTCGTTGATTGCGGCAACGGCACCCCATCGATCATTGCGCCACAAGTGCTCAAAGAGTGGGGGTGCGATGTCATCCCGCTTTACTGCGAATCCGATCCAACGTTTCCGAACCATCATCCGGACCCGGTCGTGCCGGAAAACTTGACGGATTTGATTGAAACGGTGCGCAAAGAGAAGGCCGATCTTGGCATTGCGTTTGACGGCGACGGCGATCGGATCGGGGTTGTGGATGAAACGGGTGCGATCCGTTGGGGCGATCAGCTCATGATTTTGTTCTGGCGTGAGATTCTCGAGCGTCATCCGGGAGCCGAGGCGCCGGTTGAGGTCAAATGCTCGCAGGCGCTTGTTGAGGAAATTGAACGGCTCGGCGGGAAACCGTTCTTCCATCGCACCGGCCACTCGCACGTCAAAGCGACGCTGCGCCGCCGCCCGGAGATTCCATTTGCCGGCGAAATGTCGGGCCATTTGTTCTTCAATGATGAGTTTTACGGCTATGACGATGCGCTGTACGCCGCTGGGCGCCTGCTTCGATTACTGTCTCACGATGAGCGCCGGCTGTCCGAGTGGTTTGCCGATGTGCCACGGTACGCCGCGACGCCGGAGACGCGCGTCGCTTGCCCGGAAGAGAAAAAAGCGGCTGCCATTGCCAGAGTAAAAGAGAAATTTGCCGGCCGTTTCCCTGTTGTCGATGTGGATGGCGCCCGCATTCAGTTCCCAGACGGCTGGGGGTTGGTGCGGCCGTCGAACACGCAGCCGATTCTTGTGTTGCGTGCAGAAGCCAAGACGGAGGCTGCATTGGCGGAGATTAAGCGGCAGCTGGCTGATTGCCTCGCCACCCTTGAATTGCGCATTGACTGGTGACGCCTTTTCTCCGAATGGTCTGCGCTTGTCGCCCTTTGTCCGTTTCAAAAGATTCGTTCCGGCGTGGGTCGTCCGTAGGGATCCCACGCCGGTTTATTTTTGTTGTGAGGGGGCTCATGCTTGATTTCTTGCAAATGGTTTGTCCATAATAGATAAGGATAAAAATGTATTGTAGGAGAGTTGAAGGCGTGGTGATCTGTGAATCGTTGCAATATATTCAAGATGCATACGCGGCATTGACGGGGTTGAGCATGCTGATCGTCGATGATCACGGCGCTCCCGTGACGAAAGTATCGAATATGACCGAGCTGGCGGAGCTCGTTTTGTTTGCCGCTGAAAGGGAAGCGCCATCGTTTTTCTGCCCGCAGGAGCTTGTCATGGACGGATGGCAGCGTCCATCGGTCGTGCCGGTCGGGCGTTTTGGCATGAAGAGCATCGTTGCTCCGGTGTTTGTCGATGAGAAGGCGGAATATTGGATTTGGGCGGGCGTGTTTATCGAGGAAGAAACGAAATGGCTCATTTGCGAACAACCGCTGATGGACACTGGAGAATGGACGTCAGCGATCGAACAGGCGGCGGCGTTGCCGGCGCGGGCGGTCGAAGCGAAGTTAAAAGATATCGAAAAGATGGCGGTCATATGTGGGGAATTAATCAGCGGCGAGCGCCGCAAGCAACAATGCTGTGAATACGGAAAACGGCTCGAAGCAGTGGTCACGGACAGCTCTGCCCTAGCGGACGTGGACAAGCTGCTTTTTGAGTTGCGGGCGTTCGATGAACGCGTCGATATGGCGTTGTATATCGCCAAATGTCCGCGAGGATGGATGGTGGCGGCGGCAAGCGGGGAAAAGGCCGGAAAGCTGCGCGGCAAGATGATCGATGCGTTGTTTCCGCCGCTTTCGTCTTCGGAGCCGCCGCTTCGTTCGGTTTACGTTCAAGATGCCGCTTTGGATCCACGCTTTTCCTTTTTTGTTCGCCATGGCATCCGCCCGAAAGCGATGATTGCGTATCCGGCGACGTACGGGAAAGCAGTGGAAGGATGGATCATGATCGGCAGCGAGGCGTCCTCTTCACTGCCGGCGGTGCTTCGTTCGGTCGGTTCCGCCCTCGTTCAACATTGGCTGCTTCTGGCTAAATGTACAGAGGTTGATATGAAAATGGACCGCCATTTGATGCGCCTGTCGATGTTGATGGAAATTGGACGGGCCATGCGTGTGGTGCAGAAGGAGGAAGACATCATCCGGATCATGGCCGAATTTGCCGCGGAGCTTGCTTACGGCGATTTCGTCTGCGTGGTATGGTCTAGCGATGGCCAAACAGCCGTTGTCCGCGAAGGAGCGATGGACGTAGAAATGGCTGTTCGTTATCGGGATGATGTCTGCCGCCGCTATGGCTGCCACGGCGAAAAGGCGAAAGGCGAGGTGCCGGCGCTGCTTGATGTTGAGGGCAAATCGGTGATGGAAGTGCCGTTTTTCGTCAGCGATGGCCGCTATGGCGTTCTCGCCGTTCATATAAAGAAAGAAAGGGAAGCGAAAGAGGCGGAAGTGTATATGACGGCGTTGGCCGCGATTGGGGCGATGATGATCAGCGGCAAGGCTCACGGTGGAAATGATGGGACGGTCAATATCGACATGTTGTCCGAGCAGTTGACAGCCCGGGAGATGGATGTATTGGAGCTGCTCATTCAAGGCTGCAGCAATCGCGAAATTTCAGAACGGCTGTTCATTAGCGTCCATACCGTGAAAAATCATATTACGAACATTTTTCAAAAAATTGGCGTCAATGACCGGTCGCAGTTGATCGCCCTTGTGTATCAACTAAACCACCGCCGGCAGCGCCGATAAGGGGGACATCATTGGACGATGGGTGCCATGATGTCTTTTTTTTGGATGTAGGAAATTGGAATGAACCCCATTTTGTATTATAATGAATTGTAGTAAATAAGAACTATTTTTCGATAGGGATGGAACAATCAAGGAAAAAATAGCATTCGAATCCGTTTTCCCCAGCGCTGGAACGTGCGATAGTGGAAAAGTTGCCATGTTGCTTTGGCCGGCGCATAAGCATAACAAAGATAGGGGAAATGCCGATGAAGCCCAGGGCCATGATCCGAACGATGGCGATCATGAAAACGGCGGACATTTTAAAAGCGATGGACATTACAGAGGAACTGGCGAAGAGAATGGGGTTTTTGCCGCGTGATTGCCTTTTTCTTCGGCTCGCGACAGAGGAAGCGTGCACGAATGCGTATGAATATTGTCAAAAAACAAGAAGACTGCCCTTTAGGATATTTTGGAAAATTGATGCAAGACAGTTTATGATTATTGTCAAGCAGCGAGGGGGATGCTTCTCCGTAGCCCAAACTGATGTCGTCAACACAGGGCCGCGCGGCAGGGGGCTGCAGCTGATCGCCCATATCGTCGACGATGTATACGTGAAGCGAGCGGGAAACAACGTCTTGTTGTGCATGTGCAAATGCAAAAAAAAGAGTGACCATTGGAGGAAACAAGATGGAGACAAAACAAGGGGCAATTTGCACGCTGACATGGATAGAAGATATTACCTTAAACAACGTCGAATCGTTCCGTCAAGCGCTGGAAAAGTTGCTGGACAAACGAGCGGACCAATTGATCGTCAACATGGAGAGGGTCAAATACATTAACAGCGCCGGACTCGGTGTCATCGCTGACAGCGTCATGGCGGCGAGAGCCCGACAAAAAGAGTTGGTCATTGCCGGAGTGGAAGGGTCGCTTGCGGAAATTTTCCATATCGTCAAATTTTCTTCGTTTATCAAACTATTTGCCACAGAGAAGGAAGCCATGGATTATTTCAGTGGAGAATGACGTTCTATGGTGGATGGGTTTTGGGAACATGTTCAACGTTATGACCACCTCGCGTGGCGGGAGTTGCTTCTCGGCTTGGAAAAAATGAATGTGTTCGTTGGGCCGGGCGATTATGTGTATTGGCTCGCAGCGCCGGAACAAAGGCGGCTCTTGTTCATTTCGTCATCATGCGAGCAGCTGTACGGCCTGCCTCCGGACGACTTTTACCGCGATCAAGACATATGGGCAAAAGTGTCCTACCCGGATGACCGCGCCAAGGCGGAAAGAAAATGGTCGCTCCTTTCGGGGGCGGATGCGGGTGCCCAAACGTATCGCATCATCAATCAGCGGGATGGCTCCGTCCGCTGGGTGCTTGAACGGACGTTTCCTGTGCTTGGCCAATTCGGGGAAGTGAGGCTCGTCAGCGGAGTTGTCGCTGATCTGACAGAAGCAAAGCGAAACGAGAATGAACGGCAGCTCGCTGAACAAGTGTACAAAGCTATGGAACAGGCGATGCTCGTAACCGATGGCCAGTTTGTCGTTCAGTTTGTCAATCCGGCGTTCACAAAAATCACTGGCCATGGTGTAGAGATTGTCGGTCAGCCGCTGCATACGCTTTACGCGGGTTATTACGAGGCCTGGCTTTATGAGGTGATTCAAGCGGGAACTGGGGAAAGTGGAGAATGGAGGGGGTGGGTGCGCTGGCGGCGGAAAAACGGTTCGGTCTATGTCAGGCAGACGACGGTGCGGGCTGTGCCCGGCCATGATGGAGGAATCGCTTTTTACTTGTTTTTATTTGCCGGTCCAACTTATGAGAACCCATACATCGCAGCGATGAAAGATGACTTGCGGCTGGCCCGCGAGGTGCAAAAGCGCGTGTTGAGCAAGCCGTTGTCGGCCAAAGGAATCCAGATTGCCGGAACGTACATCCCATCGCGGGAGCTGGGTGGCGATATGTACGCCTGGTATCCGATCGACAAACAGCGGTACGGCATTTTTTTAATGGATGTGATGGGTCATGGGGCAGCGGCTTCACTCATTTGCATGTCGGTCCGCTCGCTCTTAAACGGCGTCATCCGCAAAGGGATCGTTCCGACGGAAGTGTTTCGCGAGTTGAACCGCCATATGCGCCAGTTGTACCATGAAAACGGGCGGATGACGTATTATTTCACCGCCGTGTATGTTCTTGTGGATGTCAAGGAACGGATGATTGAATATGCATCAGCCGGCCATCCGCCGGGGTTTTTGTTCCAACCGGACGGAACGGTGGCGGAGTTGGACCGCGGCTGCGCGCCGATCGGGCTGCTTCCGCGCCTTTTTGTCGACAGCGGCCGGTTGCGCTACGAGCCGGGGGCGACGCTTGTGTTGTATTCCGACGGGGCGATCGAAGGGGAAACGGGCTCTGTCCGGCAAAAGATTGAAGAGTTCCGCGATGCGCTAACGCCGCATATTTCATTGGATGAGCGGGCGCTTTTAGCCCATCTGCGCCGCCATTTTGCGCAAAAAGGGCCGCTTCCGGACGATTTTTCGGCGGTGGTGGCCAAGCTTGGCTAAACGAGGGGAAAAGCCGCCTGTATTCGGATGATCGATCCGCTTCACAAGCTGCTTTTTCTTTATGTATGAAACGGCACGGCAGCCAAGTTTGTCTCCCTCAAAGGGGAGGTGGTTGTAAAAATGGCCTTTTGGGCTATCCCTTTTTACAGACCAGCGAGCGAGAAAATCCACTCCTTTAGGGGTGGGATGAAAGCGAGCCGTTTTCTTATATTGAATTATTATGAAAAAACGGTATCATGTAGTCGTCGCAAGGAGGTGAATCCATGCCCACGATCACACTAAGGCTAGAACTGCACAAACCAACGAAAGTCAAACAAGAAATGTATGAACGGATGACAGAAGTGAATACAGCGTTTGCGAATTGGCTGTTGAATCATCCCGAGCTGAATCAAGCGACGAGTAAACTATTTAAAGAGTTTTCGTCGCAACGGTTTCCTTCTGCCATCGTGAATCAGACGATTCGAGATGTCAAGTCTCAAAGGAAACATCAGAAGGTAAAAAGGTTTAAAACATTATGGTGTTGCTTCAACAATCAAAATTGGAACGTCCAGCGAAAGGGAGAGTTCTATACGGTTTCATTCCCAACATTAGAGAAGCGAGTCGGCGTGCCGGTGGTCACGCGTCCCTATCAAGAAGCATGGCTGAATCGGCTGCTCGATGGAACCGCCAAACAAGGGGCGGCCAAGCTCTACAAAAAGAGAAAGAAATGGTACTTGGCTGTTGCGATCACATTTGAAGTCCAACAACGGGAAGAAACSAAGGYAATGGGCGTTGATTTGGGACTTCGTTATATCGCCGTTGCCAGCRTWGGAACGAAATCGTTGTTTTTCAAGGGCAGCCAATGCGCTTTCATTCGCMGRCGATATGCGGCTYTGCGGCGAAAGTTAGGCAAAGCCAAGAAGCTCCATATGATTCGCAAAATCGGCCGTAAAGAGTCCCGCTGGATGAAGGATATAAACCATAAAATCAGCCGTCAAATCGTCCGTTTTGCCCTYGCCAACGGTGTTGGCGTGATTCGGATGGAAGAGTTGACGGGGATTCGAAAACGGGCAACATCGGCCAAAGAAGCAGGACGAAGCCTTCATTCCTGGTCGTTTCATCAATTGCAAACGATGATTGCCTATAAAGCGGAAATGGCGGGCATTCGGGTGGAGTGGGTGAAGCCGACCTATACAAGCCAAACATGCCGATGCGGGCATCGAGAGAAAGCGAACCGAAACGGCATCCGCTTCCGATGCCAAAAGTGCGGATACACTCTCCACGCTGACTTGAATGGCGCGATCAACATCGCCAAAGCGATTTCAGGCTTCGCCGCCTAACCTAGCGCACTGGTCACAGGTGCGCCGCCCATCGGGGTACATCTTAACCCGATGGGACGGGGTGATGACACACCCCTGAACTTGGGCGTTGTCCGAACCAGAAATGGATGAGGGCGCAAACGACCCAAGAATCCCACGCCTTTAGGCGTGTGGAGTGTCAAGGCAAAAAAGAGAGGATGGTTTCATGCGCTACGCCTTGATCACTGGAGCCTCTGGAGGCATCGGACAAAGCATCGCCCGTGTGCTCGCTCGGGAGGGATACGGACTTTTTCTTCATTACTATCGGCGACGGGCGCCTGTTGAAGCGCTGAAAGAAGAGCTTAACGATGTGCATATTGTGCCGATTGAGGCCGATTTGTCGGCGCCGGATGGGGTCGATCGGCTGCTTGCGCAAATCAACCGTCCGGTGGACGTCATCATTTATAACAGCGGAGCGAGCTATTATGGGTTGTTGACCGACATGAACGATGAATTAATCGAGCGGATGGTGCGGCTTCACATGACAAGCCCGGCGCTGCTCATCAAACGGCTGATCCCATCAATGGTGGCGAGAAAGCGCGGTCATATTGTGTTCATTTCCTCGATTTGGGGATTGTGCGGCGCTTCGTGCGAGGCGGTGTATTCGATGACAAAGGGAGGGCAGAACGCGTTTGCCAAGGCGCTCGCCAAGGAGCTTGCCCCAAGCGGCATTCGCGTCAACGCTGTTGCACCGGGGGCGATTGATACCGATATGCTGCGGGTGTTTCGTCCCGAGGAGCTAGAAGCGCTCACTGACGAAATTCCAGCCGGCCGGCTCGGCACCCCGGATGAGGTGGCGGAAACGGTGGCGTTTTTGCTGTCTGATGCCGCTTCGTATATCACCGGCCAAGTCATTTCCGTCAACGGCGGCTGGTATTGTTGAACGTATATTTTCCGGTTCGGCAGGCAAACTATCCTTGAAACATTCAACAAGGAGGGATTGACATGTCGGTATTGGATAACTTTGAACAATGGAAAGACTTTTTGGCGGAACGTTTGCAGCAAGCGCAGCAACAAGGACTAACCCAGCAAGTGATCACAGACGTCGCCTATCAAATCGGAGACTATTTGGCGAAACACGTCGATCCGAAAAACCCGGAAGAACGGGTGCTCGCTGACCTTTGGAGTGTTGCGGATGAAAAAGAGCAGCACGCCCTTGCCAACATGATGGTCAAACTGGTCCAACAACAATAATCACCCGGAAAAAGAGAGGGGGCTCCCTCTCTTTTTTCTTCCTCCTTTTCGGTTGCTTTTCCATTTACAATTATAGTAGTATGAATTTAGCATAAGGCGCTTGTGCGGACACCGGCAAGGGAGGAGACGGGATGGGCAAGCAGGAATGGTATTTGGAATATGAAATTCATGTCAACCGCCCGGGGTTGCTCGGCGACGTTGCTTCGCTGCTCGGCATGTTGTCCATTAACATCGTGACGATCAACGGTGTCCGGGATTCGCGTCGCGGCATGTTGCTTTTGTGCGACAATAATGAGCAAATTGAACGGCTGGCGACAATCTTGCGGACGATGGACAACATTACGGTGACGAAGCTGCGCCAACCGAAGCTGCTCGACCGCCTCGCCGTCCGCCACGGCCGCTACATCCAGCGCGATGCCGATGACAAAAAAACGTTCCGCTTCGTCCGGGATGAACTTGGACTGCTTGTCGATTTTATGGCGGAACTTTTTAAAGAAAAAGGGCATAAGCTAATCGGCATCCGCGGGATGCCGCGCGTTGGCAAGACAGAGTCGATCGTCGCCGCCAGCGTGTGCGCCAACAAACGATGGCTGTTTGTTTCATCGACGCTGATTAAACAGACGGTTCGCACGCAGTTGATGGAAGATGAGTATAGCGAGGACAACATTTTCATTGTCGACGGCATCGTCTCAACGCGCCGCGGGAATGAGCAGCACTGGCAGCTCATCCGTGAGCTCATGCGCCTTGAGGCGACGAAAGTCGTCGAGCATCCGGACATGTTTGTTCGCCATACGGAATACACGCTCGATGATTTTGATTATATTATTGAGCTGCGCCATGAACCGGACGAAGATATTTCCTACGAAGCGATTGACCGCCCGTCATTGTTGGGCGATGATGGGTTTTCCGAATTTGGGTTTTAATTTAAAAAAAGTGGAAGGTGTTGGCCGTTGACGGAACTAGGAAAACGTTTGCGGGAAGCACGGGAAGAAAAAAATATGAGTTTGGACGAGCTGCAGGAGATGACGAAAATTCAAAAGCGGTATTTGATCGGCATCGAAGAAGGCAACTATGCCATCATGCCTGGAAATTTTTATGTGCGTGCCTTCATCCGGCAATATGCCGAAGCGGTCGGACTTGATCCGGATGAGCTGTTTGAACAGTATAAACAGGACATTCCCCAGTCTTATCAAGATGACATTCCGCAGACGCTGTCGCGCGTGAAGACGCGCCAGCAACTGTCTGCCGAGGGGGCGAAATGGCTCGATTGGCTGCCGAAAGTGATTGTCGCGGTGGTCGTCATCGGGGTGGCTGTCCTCGTTTGGGTGCTGCTCCAGCGCGGCACCGCAAATGAGCCGCCGACAAAGACAAGCCCAAAAACAGCGGAGGTCGAAAAGCCGAAACATTCGCCGCTTGAGCAGGCGAAAGAAAAAGAGGAAGCGAAGAAAGCGGAAGAAAAGAAAGGACCAGAAGCTGAGCAACCGGCTCCGGCCGCTGAAGAAGAAAAACCGGCCGCACCAGCTGCGGCGTTGAATGTAACGGAAAAAAGCGGCAACACGGCGACGATTGAAGTCGTCACCCCCGGCATGTTTTCCATCGAGCTTTCATCCAAAGGAACGTCATGGGTCGAAGTATACAATACGAAAGGCCATACGTTTTACCGCGGCAACTTGACAAACGGGCAGACGAAAATGTTCGATCTGTCGGCCGAAAGCGAAGTATGGGTGAAAATCGGGCGCACGCTCGATGTCGAGATGAAAGTGAACGGCCAGCCGTTTGCCTATCCGTTCGCACCGAAAGAGGAAGTATACCAAAAGCTGCATTTCATTTTGAAGAAATGATGGAACAGGGCGCTTTTCCGCCAGGAAGGCGCCTGCTTTTCGCACGGACTGAACTATGTTGAATGAGCGGAGGTATTTGTGGTGAACTTGCCGAATAAAATTACGGTAGCGCGCATTATGCTCATCCCGTTTTTCTTGATCGTGATGCTCGTTCCGTTCGGGTGGGGAAGCATCCAAATCGACGGGACAGAGCTTCCGGTTGCCCATCTTGCCGGCGCGCTCATTTTCATCATCGCCTCAGCGACCGACTGGATCGATGGCTACTATGCCCGCAAATACGGGTTGGTGACGAATTTAGGGAAATTTTTAGATCCGCTTGCCGATAAATTGCTTGTGTCGGCGGCGCTTATCGTGCTTGTCGAGCTCGGGGCCGTTCCGGCGTGGATGGTGATTGTCATCATCAGCCGCGAGTTTGCCGTCACCGGTCTGCGGTTGGTGCTTGCCGGCGAGGGGGAAGTCGTCGCTGCCAACATGCTTGGCAAAATCAAGACATGGACGCAAATTGTCGCCATTTCCGCTTTATTGTTACATAACTTCCCATTCTCGCTCATTTCGTTTCCGTTCGCTGAATTGGCGCTGTGGGTGGCGGTCATTTTCACGATTTGGTCCGGCTGGGATTATTTTGCGAAAAACAGACATGCGTTTTCCCATTCGAAATAGCCGGCCGGAAAGGGGGAGAAGGTTCGTTGAACGCGGAGATCATTGCCGTTGGCTCCGAGCTGTTGCTCGGGCAAATCGCCAATACGAACGCCCAGTTTTTGTCGCAACAGCTGGCGATGCTTGGCATTAACGTCTATTTCCATACCGTCGTCGGCGACAACGCCGGCCGCCTCGAGCAGGCGGTGAAAACGGCGCAAACGAGAGCGAACCTCATCATTTTCACCGGCGGCCTCGGCCCGACGAAAGACGATTTAACGAAGGAGACGATCGCCCGTTTGCTTGACCGCCGGCTCATGATCGACGAGGAAGCGCTCCGAGCGATTGAGGCGTATTTTGCCCGCACAAACCGGCCGATGACGGAAAACAATAAAAAGCAGGCGCTTGTCTTGGAAGGATCGACGGTGCTGAAAAACGAGCACGGCATGGCGCCAGGGATGGCGCTTGTGGCAGAAGGCATTACGTACATGCTGCTGCCCGGGCCGCCGAAAGAAATGCGGCCGATGTTCACAAAATACGGAAGCGTCTTTTTGCGCCGCACGTTTTCGCTTTCCGAGCGCATCGAGTCGCGCGTGCTCCGCTTTTTCGGCATCGGCGAATCAGCGCTCGAGACGGCGATTGCTGATTTGATCGACGCCCAGTCGAACCCGACGATCGCGCCGCTGGCCGGCGACGGTGAAGTGACGCTCCGTCTGACGGCGAAGCACCAGGATGAAGCGGAGGCGAAGCGGCTTCTTGACGAAGTGGAAGCGGCCATTTTGGCGCGCGTCGGCCGCTACTGCTACGGATATAACGACGAAACGTTGTTTATGAAGACGCTCGAGCGGTTAAAAGAAAAAGGATGGACGATCGCGTCGGCCGAAAGCTTGACCGGCGGCCTTTTCCTCGAACAGCTCACCGCCGTCCCCGGCGCATCGCAAGTCGTACAGGGCGGTGTCGTCTGCTACACAAACGGCGTGAAAGAACAAGTGCTTGGCGTACCGCGCCCACTGCTTGAGGCGGAAGGGGCGGTGAGCGAGCCGTGCGCTCGCCTGCTTGCTGAAAACGTCCGCGCGATGTGCGATGCGGATATCGGCATCAGCTTCACCGGCGTCGCCGGCCCCGATCCGCTTGAGGGCCACCCCCCCGGCACCGTGTATATCGGCATCGCCGTCCGCGGGCGCAATGCGACCGTCCACCGTCTGACGTTGTCCGGCACGCGTGATGCCATTCGCATCCGCACCGCCAAATACGGCTGCTTTTTTCTGCTTGAGATGCTCGCGGCCGACTGCTGATCGGCCGCCCCCTTCCTTGAACATTCTCCACCGCACATCGTTTTTTTCCACCGCATGAGTATGGCGATTGTTGCTAGTTTCTCCACTGAAAAAACGAATGGACGTTCGTTTTTTGCTTGGCAATGGCCGCAAAACGCGGTATAGTATAAGTAGTCCTAGAATAAGGAGGAGTAGGTTAGTGAACCAAGATCGTCAAGCTGCATTGGAGCAGGCATTAAAACAAATTGAACGACAGTTTGGCAAGGGGGCCATCATGAAGCTCGGCGAGCAAGTCGACCGCAAAGTGTCGGTCGTGCCGAGCGGTTCGCTGGCGCTCGACATCGCGTTAGGCGTCGGCGGCTATCCGCGCGGGCGGATTGTGGAAATTTACGGCCCGGAATCGTCCGGGAAAACGACCGTTGCCCTTCACGCGATCGCTGAAGTGCAAAAGCGGGGCGGGCAAGCAGCTTTCATCGACGCAGAGCATGCGCTCGATCCGATTTACGCACAAAAATTAGGGGTCAATATCGATGAATTGCTGCTTTCCCAGCCTGACACGGGTGAGCAAGGTGCGTCACGTTTCCGTATAAGTGCGTAGGCACGAAAGCGGAGTCCGATGGGAACATCGGGACAACTCTACAGCCGAGTTGGAAGGTGAAATTCCTTCCCGTGGTGATAGTCCTATATCCACGAGCCTGAGACTCCTGCATGCATTCCGGTGCACCCTCACCGGGATGTATGAAGCCAGGTGAAGTCGTAACCCAAGTAGCCTAAGGCCGCAAAATGTGGCTATGGCGAAAGTGGTGCGGGGCTCCTTAAAAGACGCCTATGGTGACGAAAGGAACCTATGCGTGAAGCTCGGTTACCGGTGCTCCCTGAAAAGGGACCATACAGGACGAACCACCGTGTCTTGTTTGCGGTGTTTCCTTTAACCGGCTGGCTTAGTTCGGTTACTGCTCTGATGGGTAGCGGACGTTCCAATCAGAGGTCCTGCCGAGTAGAGTAGGCACCTAAGGGCGTTCAAAAGAAGGGATAGGCTGTAGGGAACGTGAGAGGCCCCCTAAGGAGGAGACAGGGCTGGTCGATGATATCTTAGGGGGAGTCAGCGGTTCCATAGTAATGATGAAGGAGCGCCGTTTGAACCCCAAAGGCAACGATGGGGGAGGAAAAAACGCTCTGGAGTGAAGGGAACCAGCCGGGGCGGCAAAGTATCTACATGTTACGGCAAGCAGGCTAATTCATGGTACTTCCACCCAGTATTATAAAAAGGGAGAAAGGAGCATGAAGGTAAATAAACTTGTCGTAAAAAGCGAACAGGACTTGAGAAACTGCTTGGATCTTCTTTATCAAGAAGCTAAAAAGGGAAAACATTTTTACGGGATGCTTGAGTTGCTTCAAAATGATGTTGTCATTTTAGAAGCTATTCGCAATATTAAAAGCAATAAAAAATGAGTCTGTTCGATCACGATTCGATATTCATCTACATTTTATCCGAGCATAATAATGGGAAATATAACCTTGAATATTTCTTAAATAGGGTGAATGTATTTCATAGGGATAAAGGAAAATGCAAAATATGTGCCATATACTTAAATCCCGGTAACTTCCACTGCCATCATATTGACCCGAGTAAACCTTTAAACGAAATCAATAAGACCGTTAATCTAATTAGCTTATGCAACCAATGCCATAAGCTTGTCCATAGCAACCAAGAACCGCCGTTTACAGAACGAAAAATGATCAACAAACTAACCGAATATAGAAACAAGCTGAAAATATAAAAGTTCTGTTCGCTGGAAGAATTGTAGGTACTACTGCCGTGTCATCGCGAGGTGATATGGTGGAGAGATAGCCCAAAGGGGGCTATCGAAGCTGTCCCGGTGGAACGCCGTGTGCGGGGAAACTCGCATGCACGGTGTGGGGTGGGGGAAAAGCCAGAGATTGCATCAAAGGCTTACCTATCACTATCGCTCGAAATCGCTGAAGCGCTCGTGCGAAGCGGCGCGGTCGATATTATCGTCATCGACTCGGTGGCGGCGCTTGTGCCGAAGGCGGAAATTGAAGGGGAGATGGGCGACGCCCATGTCGGCTTGCAAGCGCGGCTTATGTCGCAGGCGCTTCGCAAGCTGTCTGGCGCCATTAACAAATCGAAAACGATCGCCATCTTCATCAACCAAATTCGCGAAAAAGTCGGCGTCATGTTTGGCAATCCGGAAACGACGCCGGGCGGGCGGGCGCTCAAGTTTTACGCTTCCGTCCGCTTAGAGGTGCGCCGCGCCGAGCAAATCAAGCAAGGCAATGATATGGTCGGCAACAAGACGAAAATTAAAGTCGTCAAAAACAAAGTTGCGCCGCCATTTAAAACGGCTGACGTCGACATTATGTACGGTGAAGGCATTTCCCGCGAAGGGGAAATTATCGACATGGCGTCCGAACTTGACATCGTGCAAAAAAGCGGTTCGTGGTATTCGTATAAAGACGAGCGGCTTGGCCAAGGGCGGGAAAACGCAAAGCAATTTTTGAAGGAAAACCCGCACATCGCCGATGAAATCGCCCGCGCCATCCGCCAGCATTACGGCATCGATGTCGAAGAGGGAACGAGCGAACCGCAGCAAGACGGGTTCGGATTGCTTGAAGAATAACAGCACAAGGCGTCCTGGCAAGCTGCCGGGGCGCCTTTTTCCATCCGTTCGGCCTGCCAAGGAGAGCGGTAAGCCTAAAAAGGACGGCGTGCGGAACGGTCTTGTTCCGTTGTCATCCTCTAGGCGCGTCGGTGTAATATCTTGACAATTCCTATTGCCACCTTTACAATGGACATGTATATTTGTCCATACGCGCGGCAGGGCCATATGCCCGCCCGTTGCGGCGGACCGCCTTCGTGCGGAAGGCTGCGCGGGCGATTGCTATGCCAAGCGACTGAGCTAATGGATTGAAAACGGGAATGTCCATCTGCGCCGGTCATGGCGGTGAGAAGAGAGAGCGAAAGGAAACCGAACAGCAAGAGGAGGTGAAACGATGGGTTCGATCATCATCTCCGCTTTGCTTGCCTTAGTCATTGGTGCCGTTGTTGGCTTTTTTGTTCGCAAATCGATTGCCGAAGCGAAAATCGGCGGGGCGAAAGCCGCTGCCGAACAGCTGATTGAGGAGGCGAAACGCGAGGCGGACGCCTTGAAAAAAGAGGCGCTTCTCGAAGCGAAAGACGAGATTCATAAACTGCGTACGGAGGCGGAGCGTGATATCCGCGACCGGAGAAGCGAGCTCCAAAAACAAGAAAACCGCCTGATGCAAAAGGAGGAAAATCTCGACCGCAAAGATGAAGCGCTCAACAAACGTGAGGCGTTGCTTGAGGCAAAGGAAGAAGCGTTGAACGAAAGACAACAGCATATTGAACAAATGGAAAGCAAAGTGGAAGCGCTCGTCAAACAACAACAAGCCGAACTTGAACGCATTTCCGGCCTGACGCGCGACGATGCCCGCCAGCTCATTTTAGAGCGCGTTGAGAAAGAGCTGTCGCATGAGATTGCGATGATGATCAAAGAGGCGGAAACGCGGGCGAAAGAGGAGGCAGACAAACGGGCAAAGGCGATTTTGTCGCTTGCCATCCAACGTTGCGCCGCCGACCATGTCGCCGAAACGACTGTTTCCGTCGTCAATTTGCCAAACGACGAAATGAAAGGGCGGATCATCGGGCGCGAAGGGCGGAACATCCGCACGCTCGAGACGTTGACCGGCATCGATTTGATCATCGACGATACGCCGGAAGCGGTCATTTTGTCCGGATTTGACCCGATTCGCCGCGAGACGGCGCGCATCGCGCTCGATAAGCTTGTGCAAGATGGCCGCATCCATCCAGCGCGCATTGAGGAAATGGTCGAAAAGGCGCGTCGCGAAGTGGATGAGCATATCCGCGAAGTCGGCGAACAGACGACGTTTGAAGTCGGTGTTCATGGCTTGCATCCGGATTTGATCAAAATTTTAGGGCGGCTCAAGTTCCGAACGAGCTACGGACAAAACGTCTTAAAACACTCGGTGGAAGTGGCGTTTTTAGCCGGACTGATGGCGGCCGAGCTTGGGGAGGACGAAATGCTGGCGCGCCGGGCCGGCTTGCTTCATGACATTGGCAAAGCGATCGACCACGAAGTGGAAGGAAGCCATGTGGAAATCGGCGTTGAGCTGGCGACGAAGTATAAAGAACATCCGGTCGTCATCAACAGCATCGCTTCCCACCATGGCGATACGGAACCGACGTCGGTCATCGCTGTGCTCGTCGCGGCAGCCGATGCGCTGTCGGCGGCGCGGCCGGGAGCGCGCAGCGAAACGCTGGAAAACTATATCCGTCGTCTAGAGAAGCTTGAAGAAATCGCCGAATCGTACGAAGGCGTCGAAAAATCGTACGCCATTCAAGCCGGGCGTGAAGTGCGCATTATGGTCAAACCAGATATGATCGACGATTTGGAAGCGCACCGGCTGGCGCGTGACATCCGCAAACGGATCGAAGAAGAGCTCGATTACCCGGGCCATATTAAAGTGACGGTCATCCGCGAAACGCGGGCGGTCGAATACGCGAAATAAAGTGGCTATTGCCACTTTCTTTTTTTGTGCGTAAAATAGGAGGGTATAACGATGCGGAGATGGGCGCAAGGCGATATTTTTCGTTTAGAAAGGGATCAAGGATGAGAATTTTATTTATCGGCGACGTCGTCGGTTCGCCGGGGCAAAAAATGGTGGAGCACTATTTGCCAAAGTTGAAGGAAAAACATCGGCCGGACGTCGTTGTGATCAACGGCGAAAACGCCGCCGGCGGGAAAGGAATCACCGAACCGATTTACCGGGCGCTTCTCGCTTTGGGGGCTCATGTGATCACGTTGGGCAACCACGCATGGGACAAACGCGATATTTTTGAGTTTATCGACCAAGCGAAGGCGCTGATCCGCCCGGCCAACTATCCGCCCGGCACGCCGGGAAAAGGCATCGTCTTTGTGCCGACCGAGCATGGCGAAGCGGCGGTCATCAATTTGCAAGGGCGGGCGTTTTTGCCGGCGATTGACTGCCCATTTCAAACAGCAGACGAATTGATCGCCGCCGCCTCCGCGCGCACGCCGGTCATCATCGTCGATTTCCATGCCGAGGCGACGAGCGAAAAACAGGCGATGGGCTGGTACTTAGATGGCCGCGTATCCGCGGTCATCGGCACGCATACACACGTTCAGACGGCTGATAACCGCATTTTGCCAAGAGGGACGGCGTACATTACCGACGTTGGCATGACCGGTCCATACGACGGCATTTTAGGCGTCGATCGAGAGGCGGTGCTGCGCAAATTTCTAACCGGGCTGCCGGTTCGTTTCGGCGTCAAGGAAGGAAGAAGCCAATTGAACGCCGTCTTTGTTGATGTAGACGAAAAAAGCGGACGGGCGTTCCGCATTGAACGGTTGATGATTAACGACGACCACCCTTATTTTGAATAGTCCATCTTTTAAAAATTTTTTAAAATGTGATCCTCCCATGCAGGAATAGTTGTCGAAATAGTGAATATAGTTACTAATGAAGACCTTTTACCGAAATCATTTTCCGAGGAAACGAGGGAGGAGCTAGGAATGGAAATATTAAAAGTTTCAGCAAAATCGAATCCGAACTCTGTAGCTGGTGCACTTGCCGGGGTGCTGCGCGAGCGCGGCGCAGCGGAAATTCAAGCGATCGGCGCAGGTGCATTGAACCAAGCCGTTAAAGCAGTAGCGATCGCACGAGGGTTTGTGGCACCGAGCGGCATGGACTTGATTTGCATTCCGGCGTTTACGGATATTATCATCGACGGGGAAGAGCGGACAGCGATCAAATTGATTGTCGAACCTCGTTAACTGGATGATCAGACAATGGTGACTATAACCTGTTGGCGCCTTCGGCTGCGAAGGCAGGCAGGTTATTTTTGCTTTTTCAAAGGGGGAAACGGAATGATTTTCGATGCACATTGCGATGTGTTGATGAAGTTATGGCAAGATCGGTCTCTGTCGTTTTACGACGGAGCTTCGCTTCACGTCACCCTTTCGGGAATGGCGAAAGCAGGGGTAAAAGTGCAATGCTTTGCCATCTACATACCGGAAACGGTGCCGGAGGAAGCTCGGTTCACTGTTGCGCTGGAGATGGCGGACATCTTCTTTGCCCGCATTGTCGATGCGTTTCCGTCTGTGAAGTTCGTGCGGACGAGACGGGATATCGCCGCCCTTCAAGAAGAGGAAGTCGGCGCCATGTTGACGCTGGAAGGGTGCGACGCCATCGGCGCCAACCTTGTCAAGCTAAAGACGCTCCTCCGCCTCGGCGTCGCTTCCGTAGGGTTGACATGGAACTTCCCGAACGCTGTCGCCGACGGGGCGTGGGAGAAGCGCGGCGCCGGACTGACGGCGTTTGGCCGGCGAGTCGTTGAGCTTCTTAATGAAGCAAAACGATGGGTCGATGTGTCCCACTTATCGGAGAAAGCGTTCTGGGATGTCATCGAGATGGCTCGGTTCCCTATCGCTTCCCATTCCAACGTGCATCGTCTATGCCCACATCCACGCAACTTAACCGACGAGCAAATTAAAGCATTGATCGAAAAAGACGGCATAATTGGCATTAATTTCGTTCCGTATTTTTTGACGGCGAAAAAAAACGAGGCGGTGATCGCCGATGTGCTTCGCCATCTCGACCATATATGCGCGCTCGGAGGGGAAAACAACGTCGGGTTCGGCTCCGACTTCGATGGCATAACGGAGACGGTCGCGGGCCTTGGAACGGTAAGGGAATATGCACGGCTTGTCAACGAGTTGTACAAGCATTACTCCGCCGAGCAAGTATCCCGCTTTTTATTCGGCAACTTCTACGCCCATTTGCCGGAGTGACGAATATCACTGAGTATCGGCTCTGCGTATCCTAGAATAGAAGACAGGGCATCGGCGGTGCCGCCCGAAAAAGGCGTCCAAAATGGTAGTTTCCTTGTCAGAAAAGTGGTACAATAGTAGCGAAAGGCTGGAGTGAATATAAAGGGGTGTAATGCATGATCGAACAGCTGTCATGGAAGGTAGGCGGCCAGCAAGGGGAAGGAATTGAAAGTACAGGGGAAATTTTCTCCACAGCGCTGAACCGCCTCGGATATTACTTATATGGATACCGCCATTTTTCTTCACGCATCAAAGGGGGTCATACGAACAACAAAATTCGCGTCAGCACGAAACCGGTGCGGGCGGTCGCTGATGATTTGGACATCTTGGTGGCGTTCGACCAAGAGACGATCGACTTCAACTTCCACGAGCTGCGTGACGGCGGCATCGTCATTGCGGACGCCAAATTCAATCCGGTGATTCCGGAAGGAAAAGGAGTGGCGCTTTACGCCGTTCCGTTCACCGATATCGCCACACAGCTTGGCAATCCGCTGATGAAAAACATGGTTGCCATCGGCGCGACAAGTGCGGTGCTGGATTTGGACGCCGCCGTGTTCGAAAGTGTTGTCGTTGATACATTTGGGCGCAAAGGGGCTCAAGTCGTTGAGAAAAACATGGAAGCGATTCGCGCTGGAGCGCAATATATGAAAGAGCAGCTCGATGGTTCGACGAAAACGATGAAACTAGCCAAAGCCGACGGCAAACGGCGGATGTTCATGATTGGCAACGATGCCATCGCTTTGGGCGCCATTGCCGGCGGGGCGCGCTTTATGGCCGCCTATCCGATCACCCCAGCTTCGGAGATTATGGAGTATTTGATTAAAAAGCTGCCGGATTTTGGGGGCGCGGTCATCCAAACGGAAGACGAAATTGCGGCTTGTACGATGGCGATCGGCGCCAACTATGCGGGCGTGCGGGCGTTCACCGCTTCCGCCGGACCGGGGCTGTCGCTTATGGCCGAAGCGATTGGACTGGCCGGGATGACGGAAACGCCGCTTGTTGTCGTCGATACGCAACGGGGTGGCCCAAGCACTGGCTTGCCGACGAAGCAAGAACAGTCGGACTTGCTGGCCATGATCTACGGCACGCACGGGGAGATTCCGAAAATCGTCATGGCGCCAAGCACGGTGGAAGAAGCGTTTTACGATATGGCGGAAGCGTTCAACTTAGCCGAGGAATACCAATGCCCGGTCATTTTCTTGTCGGATTTGCAGCTGTCGCTCGGCAAGCAGACGGTTGAGCCGCTTGATTACGATCGGATCGAGATCCGCCGCGGCAAGCTGATGAATGGTGAGTTGCCGCCGCTTCCGGACAAAGACAACTTCAAACGGTATGAAGTCACGCCGGACGGCGTTTCGCCGCGGGTGCTGCCGGGAACAAAATACGGCATTCACCATGTCACTGGGGTCGAGCATGCCGAAACAGGCCGCCCGTCAGAGACGGCGGCAAACCGCCGGGCGCAAATGGAAAAGCGGATGCGCAAACTCGAGCACATCCACTTCCCGACGCCGGTGCACAAACAACTCCGCCACGAAGAACCGGATTTGCTCCTTGTTGGCTTTTTATCGACGCGCGGAGCCATTGAAGAAGCGATGGAGCGGCTCGAGCAAGATGGCGTCAAAGTCAACCATGCGCACATCCGTCTGCTTCATCCGTTCCCGGTTGACGACGTGCGGCCGCTTGTCGAAAAAGCGAAACGAGTCGTCGTCGTCGAACAAAACGCTACCGGGCAACTGGCGAACTTGTTGAAAATGAACGTCGGGCACGCCGACAAAATCGCCAGCGTCTTGAAATTCGACGGCAATCCGTTTTTGCCGGGCGACGTCTATACTAAATGCAAGGAGTTGTTAGCGCAATGGCCACCTTTAAAGATTTCCGCAATGATGTGAAACCGAACTGGTGTCCGGGGTGCGGCGACTTTTCCGTGCAGGCCGCCATTCAGCGCGCGGCCGCCAATCTCGGGTTGGAGCCGCACGAGCTCGCGGTCATTTCCGGGATCGGCTGCTCGGGCCGCATTTCCGGCTACATTCACTCTTACGGCTTTCACGGCACGCACGGCCGCGTTTTGCCGCTGGCGCAAGGAGTGAAAATGGCGAACCGCGATTTGACGGTCATCGCCGCCGGCGGGGATGGCGACGGATTCGCGATCGGCATGGGGCACACGGTTCATGCCATTCGCCGCAACATCGACATCACATACATCGTCATGGACAACCAAATTTACGGGCTGACGAAAGGACAAACATCGCCGCGCAGCGCTGCCGGCTTCCAAACGAAAAGCACGCCGCACGGGTCGATCGAGCCGGCTTTGTCGCCGCTCGAGATCGCGTTAAGCGCCGGAGCGACGTTTGTCGCGCAAGGCTTCTCAAGCGATTTAAAAGAATTGACGAGCTTGATTGAAGAAGGCGTCAAGCATAAAGGCTTTGCGCTCATCAACGTCTTCAGCCCGTGCGTGACGTACAACAAAGTGAATACGTACGAGTGGTTCAAAGAGCGGCTCATCAAGGTGAGCGACATCGAAGGATACGACCCGTCCGACCGGGAGATGGCGATGCAGACGGTCATGAAATACGATGGGCTCGTCACCGGGATCATTTATCAAAACAAAGAACAAAAGTCGTACCAAGAGCTTGTGCCGGGCTACAGCGAGGCGCCGCTTGCCGAGGCGGAGCTGAAAATGAGCAAAGAAAAGTTCGCCGAACTCGTAGCAGAGTTTATGTAAAAGTGGAAACAACTTGCACCCGATGGAGGCTTGCTTCATTGGGTGTTTTTTGTTATCATGATATGTTCCGGCCCTCCGGAACAAACCCCATTGTGTTTCCTTGCCGCTCGCGATATACTATGGTAGTGTGTGGTTGGAAGAAATTTGCCGAGGCGAGGCCGGCTGCACAGGAAACGGCGGCCGCTCGTCCCGGATGATCGAATGATTTTGTGAAGAAAGGAGATTGCTATGAACGAAAAACAACGTTTGGAGCAAACGGGACAAATCAAAACCGAAAGCCATCCAGCGGACAGAAAATCCGCCTTGGACCGGCTGAAAGAAAAAACGACGAAAGACTATGAGAAATATTTCACGAGCGTGTTTCTCCCGCCGAACTTAAAAGAGGCGAAGAAACGCGGCAAAGAGGAAGTCAAGTACGTCAAAGACTTTGCGATTCCTGAAGAGTTTCGCGGCATGGGGCGCGGACGGAAGTTTTACATCCGCACGTATGGCTGTCAAATGAACGAGCACGATACGGAAGTGATGGCCGGCATTTTCATGGCGCTCGGCTATGAGCCGACCGACCGCCCTGAGGATGCAAACGTCATTTTGCTCAACACGTGTGCGATCCGTGAAAACGCGGAAAACAAAGTGTTTGGCGAGCTCGGCTACTTAAAGCCGCTCAAAACGACGAACCCGGACTTATTGCTCGGCGTGTGCGGCTGTATGTCGCAAGAAGAATCGGTTGTCAATAAAATTTTAAAACAATACCAATACGTCGACCTCATTTTCGGCACGCACAACATCCATCGCCTGCCGTACATTTTGCATGAGGCGTACATGTCGAAAGAAATGGTCGTCGAAGTATGGTCGAAAGAGGGCGACGTTGTTGAAAACTTGCCGAAAGTGCGCAAAGGGAAGATTAAAGCATGGGTCAACATCATGTACGGCTGCGACAAGTTTTGCACGTACTGCATCGTTCCGTACACGCGCGGCAAGGAGCGAAGCCGCCGTCCGGAAGACATCATCCAAGAAGTGCGCCAGCTCGCCGCCCAAGGCTATAAAGAAATTACGCTCCTTGGGCAAAACGTCAACGCTTACGGAAAAGATTTCACCGACATCCAGTACGGCCTTGGCGATTTAATGGATGAGCTGCGCAAAATTGACATTGCGCGCATCCGCTTCACAACGAGCCATCCGCGCGACTTTGACGACCGGCTTATCGAAGTGCTCGCCAAACGCGGCAACTTGGTTGAGCATATCCATTTGCCGGTGCAATCAGGCAGCACGGAAATTTTGAAAATGATGGGCCGCAAATATACGCGTGAGGAATATTTAGAGCTCGTCCGCAAAATCAAAGCGGCCATCCCGGACGTGGCCTTGACGACCGACATCATCGTCGGGTTCCCGAACGAAACGGATGAGCAGTTTGAAGAAACGCTGTCGCTCTACCGCGAAGTCGAATTCGATTCGGCGTACACGTTCATTTACTCGCCGCGCGAAGGCACGCCGGCGGCGAAAATGAATGACAACGTGCCGATGGAAGTGAAAAAAGAGCGGCTCAAGCGGCTCAACGACCTTGTTCAAGAAATCGCGGCCAAGAAAATGAAGCAATACGAAGGGCAAGTCGTCGAAGTGCTCGTGGAAGGCGAAAGCAAGACCAATCCGGATGTATTGGCGGGCTATACGCGCAAAAACAAGCTCGTCCACTTTGTCGGCCCAAAATCGCTCATTGGCCAATTGGTCAACGTGCGCATTACGCAGGCGAAAACGTGGACGCTGACGGGCGAGCTAGTCAATGAAGCGATCGAGGTGAACGAACATGGCAAAATATACGCGGGATGATATCTTGGCCCAGGCGAAGCAGCTGGCGAAAATGATCGCCGAAACGGAAGAAGTCGACTTTTTCAAACGAGCGGAAGAAAAAATCCACCAAAACGAAAAAGTGCGCACGTTGATCAACGAGCTGAAATCGCTGCAAAAGCAAGCGGTCAACCTCCAGCATTACGGAAAACATGAAGCGCTGAAACGGGTTGAGGCCAAAATTGACGCCATTTACGAAGAGTTGTCGCAAATCCCGATCGTCAGCGAATTCCAGCAGTCCCAAGCTGATGTGAACGACCTGCTTCAGCTCGTCGCCTCGACCATTTCGAATACGGTGACCGATGAAATTCTCGCTTCGACGGGCGGCGACGTGCTGCGCGGCGAAACCGGCGCCGCGCTTCGCTACAACAAACACGGCGGCTGCCATTGACGGCATGCGATGAACGAACGAGAAAGCGTCCTTCACGGGCGCTTTTTTTATGAAGAATGGCGGACAACGGCGGGTTTCTCTCGAAAACGGCCATTCCCGCCTATAGAGAACAACGGTTTTTGCCGTTTCGATCGGCAATTTTCTTTGTGAAGCCGCATTCTCTATAAAATCACCAGCCTTCAAAAAATGCGCGGCTTTGCGGCGGCAACGAAAAGACAATGAGCGCCGATCATTCGCTTGCGTTTTCGGGCAAGCGTCATCTAGCGTTTAACGGGGCGGCCTCGGGAACGGACGGCGTTGAAAAAGCAGGCACATTGAACGGAACGCGTGCATACAATGAACTATACGGAATAATGATTCATTTGCTGTGCACATTAGCGGAGATGGCGCATAGGATGAAATGAAGATTCATTTGAGGAGGGTTTCGTTCGATGTCTGAATACAGAGAAATTATTACGAAAGCCGTTGTCGGCAAAGGCCGCAAGTTTACACAATCGACCCATACGGTGACGGCGCCGAACCGCCCGTCAAGCATTCTCGGCTGCTGGATCATCAACCACCGCTATGAAGCGAAAAAATGCGATAAAACGGTCGAAATTCACGGCCATTATGACATCAACGTCTGGTATTCGTACAACCACAATACAAAAACCGAAGTCGTCACCGAAACGGTGTCGTATACGGACGTCGTCAAATTAAAATATCGCGACAAAGATCATTTAATCAGCGATGACACCGATGTCATCGTCCGCGTCATCCAGCAGCCGAACTGCCTCGAGTGCACGATTTCGCCAAACGGCAATAAAATCGTTGTCGATGTTGAGCGGGAGTTTGTCGCCGAAGTGATCGGCGAAACGAAGGTGTGCGTTGCCATCAATCCGGAAGGCTGCGGCAAGGACGACGATTTTTGCGACGAGGATGACCTTGATGAAGAATTAGAAGATTTAAGCCCAGATTTGCTGCTTGGCGAAGAAGAATAAAACTAGGAAATTTCTTTCCTAGTTTTTTCTTTTGCCGCTTGTTATAATAGTAGCGCAATCAACGAGCCTTCGGGCCGAAAAGGTTGGGGAGAAGCGATGCCATCGTACACACCGATGATCCAGCAATATTTGCACATTAAAGCGCAATATCCGGACGCGTTTTTATTTTTCCGGCTTGGCGATTTTTACGAACTGTTTTTTGACGACGCCATCAAGGCGGCGCAAGAGCTGGAAATTACGCTGACAAGCCGCGATGGCGGCGGCGATGAACGGGTGCCGATGTGCGGGGTGCCGTACCATTCGGCGCAAGGATATATTGAACAGTTAATCGAAAAGGGATATAAAGTCGCCATCTGCGAACAAGTCGAAGATCCGAAAACGGCCAAAGGCGTCGTTCGCCGCGAAGTTGTGCAACTCATCACCCCAGGGACGCTCATGGAAGGCAAAGGGCTCACCGAGAAGGAAAACCACTACTTGGCGGCGCTCACGCCGTTTGCTGATGGTACATACGGATTGGCTTACGCCGATTTGTCGACCGGCGAGGTCCGGTTGACGCTTCTTTCTTCGTGGGAGGAAGCGGCGAACGAGCTGCACGCCGTTGGAGCGCGGGAGATCATCGTTGCCACAGACAGCGCCGAAGAGTGGGTGCGCGAGCTGAAAGAGCGGTACGGGGCGGCAGTCTCTTATGAGGACGACATATCGCTATGCGACGAATGGAACGGCGTCATCGGCCATGTGGCGCAAGAAAAGCTGCGGACGGCCGTCGCCCGCTTGCTTCATTACCTCGTCCGCACGCAAAAGCGGCGGCTCGATCATTTGCAGCCGGCTGAGTTGTATCAAGTTGACCACTATATGAAAATGGACCGACATTCCAAGCTGCATTTGGAATTGGTCGAAACGGTGCGGTCAAAAGGAAGGAAAGGCTCGCTGTTATGGCTTTTGGATGAAACGGTGACAGCGATGGGTGGGCGGCTCTTAAAACAATGGCTGGACCGGCCGCTCATTGACCGGCGCGAAATCGAACGGCGCCTCGATTTTGTGGAAACGTTGAAAACGAGCTATTTTGAACGGCAGGAGCTGCGCGACAGGCTGCGCGGCGTTTACGACATTGAGCGCCTTGTCGGCCGTGTCTCCTACGGCAACGCCAACGCCCGCGATCTCGTGCAGCTGAAAAAGTCGCTTCTTCAAGTGCCGGCGCTCCGCCAGACGGTCGGCGCGCTGCCGCTCGCTGAAGCGGACAAGCTGTGCGAGCGCCTTGACCCGTGCGAAGAGCTCGTCGATTTGCTCGAGCGCTCGATTCAAGAACAGCCGCCGCTTTCCGTCAAAGAAGGGAACCTCATCAAAGACGGGTATGACAAGCAGCTCGACCGCTACCGCGACGCGAGCCGCAACGGCAAAGCGTGGATCGCTGAACTTGAGGCGAAGGAGCGGGAAGCGACCGGCATCAAATCGCTCAAAGTCGGCTACAACCGAGTGTTTGGCTACTATATTGAAGTGACAAAGCCCAATCTCCCCCTTGTTCCGGAAGGACGTTACGAGCGGAAGCAGACGCTCGCCAACGCCGAGCGCTTTATCACCCCGGAGTTGAAGGAAAAAGAGGCGCTCATTTTGGAGGCGGAAGAAAAAAGCATCGAACTCGAATATGAACTGTTTGTCGCCATTCGCGAGCAGGTGAAGCAATACATCCCGCGCCTGCAGACGTTGGCGAAAGCCATTGCCGAGCTTGACGTGCTTCAATCATTCGCAACGATCAGCGACGAGCATCGCTACGTGCGTCCGCAGTTTTCCACGGAGCGCGTCTTGGTGATTCAAGGCGGCCGCCACCCGGTTGTCGAAAAAGTGCTCGGCGCGCAAATGTACGTGCCGAATGACTGCTACATGAACCGTGAGCGGGAAATGCTGCTCATCACTGGACCGAACATGGCTGGAAAAAGCACGTACATGCGGCAAGTGGCGCTCACCGCCGTCATGGCGCAAATCGGCTGTTTCGTTCCCGCCGAGCGGGCGGTGCTGCCCATTTTTGACCAAGTGTTCACCCGCATCGGCGCTGCTGACGACCTGTCGGCAGGGCAAAGCACGTTTATGGTCGAAATGTTGGAGGCGCGCCACGCCATCGCCCATGCGACGCAAAACAGCCTCATTTTGTTTGATGAAATCGGGCGCGGCACATCGACGTATGACGGTATGGCGCTTGCCCAGGCGATCATTGAGTACATTCACGATCATATCGGCGCGAAAACGCTGTTTAGCACCCACTATCATGAACTCACCGCCTTGGAGCGTTCACTTCCTCGGCTTTCGAACGTCCATGCCCGCGCCATCGAGGAAAACGGCAAAGTCGTCTTTTTGCATCAAATCGCCGACGGGCCGGCTGACCGTAGCTACGGCATTCACGTCGCCGAGCTGGCCGGGCTGCCGGCTTCGCTCATTGAACGTGCGCGGGCCATTTTAGCGGAACTGGAGAAAGCGGCGGGAAAACAGGAAGCCGCCGCAGGCAGGATGGGCGATGGCGCTTTGTCGGAAGCGGTTTTGGCTTTTCAGGGGAACGAAGCGTTAGACGTTGGCCGCGCGGTTGAGCGCGAGAAGGCCTCCCGTCCGTCAGCCGGCGCGGCGCGGGAGGGCGTTTTGGCGGAAGCGGCGTTTGAGCAGCTGAGCATGTTTCCTGACCTTGCCCCAGCGCCTGTGGAGCCGCCTCTTTCAAGCAAAGAGAAAAAGGCGCTCGCGGCGCTGAAAGAGGTCAATTTGCTCGAGATGACGCCGCTTGAGGCGCTCAACAAACTGTATGAACTGCAAAAGCTCCTCAAGTAAAGGAGGGAGGCCCGATGGGACGCATCCGCAAGCTCGATGACCTGCTGGCAAACAAAATCGCCGCCGGCGAGGTCGTTGAGCGGCCGGCTTCGGTCGTCAAGGAGTTGGTGGAAAACGCCATTGATGCCCATAGTACGGTCATCAACATCGAGCTTGAAGAGGCGGGAATGGCGAAAATCCGCGTCATCGACAACGGCGATGGCATGGAGGAAGACGACTGCTTGCTCGCTTTTGAACGCCATGCGACAAGCAAAATTCATGACGAGCACGATTTGTTCCACATCCGCACGCTCGGGTTTCGCGGTGAGGCGCTGCCGAGCATCGCTTCCGTATCCGAAGTGGAGCTGGTCACCGGCACGGGCAGCGGACCGGGAACGAAGCTTGTGCTTCGAGGCGGCGCACTCATCTCCCGAGAGCGGGCGGCGGGGCGCAAAGGGACGGATATTACCGTATCGAACTTGTTTTTCAACACCCCAGCGCGCTTGAAATATATGAAAACGATTCACACCGAGCTCGGCCATGCGGCCGACGTCGTCAACCGGCTTGCGCTCGCCCATCCGGACGTATCGTTTCGCCTTCGCCACCAGGGCAAAACATTGCTTGCCACCAATGGCAGCGGCGATGTCCGGCACGTGCTCGCCGCTATTTACGGCGCCGAGACGGCGAGACAAATGATCCCCATCGAAGCGGAATCGCTCGATTTTACCGTTCGCGGCTACATTTCGCCGCCGGACGTGACGCGCGCCTCGCGCAACTACATCTCGCTTGTTGTCAACGGCCGCTATGTGCGCAGCGTGCCGCTCATGAAAGCGATTGAAGCCGGCTACCATACGCTCTTGCCGATCGGCCGCTATCCGATTGTGTTTTTATCCATTGAAATGGATCCGGTGCTTGTCGATGTCAACGTCCATCCGGCGAAGCTCGAAGTCCGCTTCAGCAAAGAAGTTGAGCTGAATGAGCTCGTGACGGACGCGATCCGCCGGGCGTTTCGCGAGCGGACGATCATTCCGTCCGTATCTGCCGACAGCAAGATGGCAAGACCAAAGGCGGAGCAGGCGGCTTGGACGTTCACTCATCGCGTCCGAGAGCCGTCTGTCTTATTCAGCGGCATCGGCGGCGGGGAAGATGCGACCGCCCCTCTTGCGCCGCTAACCGGTGACGCACCGGCTGAGCGGCCATCCGCGGCTGTGCAAACGGATGAATGTGGAATACCGGACGAACATGGGTCCGCTTCCGAGCGAAAGCAGGAGGAAGAGGTGGGAGAAGAACGGCGTGCCCTCCGCTTGCCGATAGATGGGCAAGCGGCGGATAAACCGGCGGCCGATCGCCTGCCGCCGCTTTATCCGATCGGACAATTGCATGGGACGTACATTTTGGCGGAGAACGAACATGGGCTGTATATGATCGATCAGCATGCGGCTCAAGAGCGGATCAACTATGAATATTTCCGGGAAAAACTCGGCGAAGTCACGAAGGAAGTGCAGGAGCTGCTCGTTCCGTTGATGTTTGAATATCCAGCCGACGAGTACGAGCGGATCGCCGCTTGCCGTGATGAGCTGGCGCGCTGCGGCGTGTTTCTTGAACCGTTTGGGCCGCGGGCGTTTCTCGTTCGCTCCCATCCGACGTGGTTTCCGAAAGGGAGAGAAAAGGAAATCATCGAGGAAATGATCGAACAAGTGCTGGCGGCGAAAACGGTCGACATCAAGCAATTGCGCGAACAAGCGGCTATCTTAATGAGTTGCAAGCGCGCCATTAAAGCAAACCAACATTTGCGCCAGGATGAACTGTTCGCTTTGCTTGAGGCGCTGCGGCAGACGACGGACCCATTTACTTGTCCGCACGGCCGGCCGATCATCGTTCATTTTTCGACATATGAAATTGAAAAACTATTTAAACGGGTGATGTAGCCTGCGCCCCCTTTGTGTGACAAAGGGGGTTTTGTAATCATTTTGTAATCGACTTTTATTCTTTCTGTTACAGACGGATTGTTTTGATTTTACTATAATGGCTCATGTGCAGGCATACATGGTGAATTTTGTAGAGTGATAGCGAATTTTGTATAAACATGGATACATAAAGATGGATACATCGACGTCATAGGGGGATGCAGCATGAAAAAAACAGTGGTATTGACAAGCACGTTGATCGGTTCCTTGTTGGCCGGCCACGCGGCATCGGCGGCGAGCTATACGGTGCAAAAAGGCGATACGCTTTGGAAGATTGCTCGGCAATCCGGCATGACGGTCGCAGCGTTAAAGCAAGAAAACGATTTGTCTTCGGATTTGATTTTTCCCGGACAAGTATTGCGCGTCAATGAGCCAAATGAATCGAACGAAACTTCTTCGAATACATATACGGTCGAGCCTGGTGATACGTTAAGCGGAATCGCCCGCAAGTTTGGCACGACTGTGGATGCGCTGCTCAAGCTCAATCCAAGCATTACGAACCTAGACTTCATTCGCGCGGGGCAGAAGTTGCAAGTAGCAGGGGGACAGGAACGTTCCAATACATACAATGTGCAGCCGACAGCCGTGCTGACAAGCGGCCGGTACATCGTGCAGGCGGGGGATACGCTTTTGGGAATTGCGAACAAGTTTCAGACGACGGTCGACCGTCTATTGGTGCTGAATCCGCAAATTACAAACCCGAACATGATTCGCGTCGGTCAAGCCATTAAAGTGGCGGGTGGAGCGGTTGGCATCCAAAAGGCCGATCAACAAGTCTCGGCCGTCAACTCGGCCGTCGCCGAAACGTCCGCATCGCTTGCCGACCGAATCATCGATATTGCGGAAAAATATTTAGGGGCGCGTTATTTGTACGGAGCAAGCCCGTCGCGCACCGATGTGTTTGACTGCTCATCGTTTACGATGCGCGTCTTCAGCGAAGCCGGCATTTCGTTGCCGCGCACATCCACCGCTCAGGCGCAAGTGGGAAGAACGGTGTCGTTTGGCCAGTTGCAAAAAGGCGATCTCGTCTTTTTTGACACCGATTCAAACGGGACGATCAACCATGTCGGCATTTACGCTGGCAACGGGCAAATGATCAACGCGACCGTTTCGTTGGGCGTTGCGTATTCGTCGCTCACTTCATCGTATTGGAAAACGCGGTATGTGAAAGCGGTTCGGGTCATCAACTAAATGAAAGACGATCAACACAGCTGTTCGCGAAGCCTTAGGCGCTTCGGTGAACAGCTTTTTTGTTGTTCGTGAGAGTGAAAGCCGAATCCAAAAAAGATGCAGGATGATGCCGCGGAAAACGTGTTAGCGGTTTTGAGGCTTTCTGCTTTTAAGGCGACAAAAAACAGCAACAAGTACAAATAGTCCGGCTTTCGGGCGCGTATCATTTGGTGCCATGGTGATTCATCATGTAAAATAAGATATTCATAGGTGATCAAAAAGGAGGGCATTGGTATGAACAGCCGTCTGTCCGTGATGGTGAGCATTGTCTTGGCCATGCTTGTCGCCTCGATGGATACGACGATCATGAACACGACGATGCCGATTATCGCCAAAGAGCTCGGGGACTTTTCTCTTTATGCGTGGACATTTGCGTCGTATATGATTACGACAACCGTCCTGTCGCCGATTGCCGGCCGTCTGTCCGATCTGTTTGGCCGCAAAAACGTATTCAGCTTTGGCATCATTTTATTTTTGATCGGCTCGCTTCTTTGCGGCTTGTCGCAAAACATGGTGCAACTCGTTGTGTTCCGCGCCGTACAAGGGGTCGGTGCCGGGTTTATGATGCCGTTTCCGGCCATTATTGCCGGCGATTTGTTTCCGGTGGAAAAGCGCGGAAAGATCCAGGCGTTTTTTACCGCCATGTGGGGCATTTCCGCCGTCTTGGCGCCGCTTTTAGGCTCGCTGTTTGTCGAATACGCGACATGGCGCTGGATTTTTTATGTCAACATTCCCATTTGCCTGCTCTCGCTTGTGACGTTGCTTCCATATAAAGAAGTATATGAACCGAAGCGGGCGGCGGTCGATTACATGGGGGCTGCGTTGTTTGCGGCGGCGGTCAGTTTGCTTTTGCTCGTCACCGTCGTTGCGCGGGGGCAATGGTGGTACGGGGCGGCCGGCGCGCTCTTGTTTGTTGCGTTTTACTTTTTCGAAAAACGGCAGCCGTCTCCGCTCGTGCCGCTGTCGCTTGTCCACCACCGGACGCTCAAATGGATGAACATTAACGGCTTTGTCAGCTGCGTTGCGCTGTTTGGGACGTCAAGCTACATCCCGCTCTTTTTGCAAAACGTCGCCCATTTGTCCGTATTTATAAGCGGCGTCGCCTTGCTTGGCTCGTCCGTTGGCTGGATGATCGCCGCCGTGCCGGCCGGGAAATGGATTTTGCGCTATGGATATCGGCCGCTTCTCATCATCGGCAATGTGCTGTTGGTTGCGTCCGGCTTGCTTCTTGCGCTGCTCAACGAAAGCCACGGATTTTGGTACGTTTTCTTCGTTATGTTTGTCCAAGGACTGTCGTTCGGGTTGACGTCGACCGTTGGGGTCATTGGCTCGCAGCAGCTTGCCGACGCTCATGAAAAAGGAATTGCGACGTCCTTTTTTATGTTTTGCCGCAATATCGGCACGGCGATCGGCGTGACAGTCATGGGAGCGTTTTTGACGAAGGCGCCGACGTTTATGGCCGGCATCCATCATTTGTTTTTATTCGGCCTCATTGGCAGCATTGTGGCGCTTGTCACTTCGCTTTTCATTCAGGATGAAGCCGAAGCCGGCCGAAACACGTGGCAGCCGGAAGGAACGGCGTAAGGCGGGGAAGCGGCATCGGTGCGGACTGTCTGCCTCAAAAAATGCTAAACATTGGCTGCTATCGTCCGATATTATAGATGGGACAACATTATTGATTCACAAACGGGGGACTTGCCAATGAACATGAAAATGACCGTGCGCAAAAAACTGCTGGCTGGCTTCGGCCTCGTCTACGTGTTGATCGCATTGCTAGTCGGGTTTTCTTATTACGAGATTTCGACCCTTGACCGTACATACACCGGTGTGATCGACAAACGGGTGACGAAACTTGTCAATGCCAAAGAGCTTGAAGTATTGATCCGCCGCGAAGTCGGCAGTATGCGCGGCTATTTGTTGACCGGCGATGAGACGTCAAGAGAAAACTTTGAAAAAGCGCATGAGGAGTACAAGCAAATGAGCGAAAAGCTTGCGGCGGAGCTGGCGCGGGAAGAAACGAAACAGCTGCTTGCCGAGCTCGATTTGCTTGAACAGCAGTTTTACGAACTTGGACAAAAAACGTTCGACTTAAAATCGCAAAACAAACCGGAGCAGTATATCGCCCTTGTGACCACGACTGGGCGCGACGTAACGACCCAATTTGATGAAAAAGTGCATCAATTGGTCGCTCTCCAGCAGAGGGAAATGAGGGAGGCAAATGATGATGCGAGCGCATCGGCGGCCGCGGTCCAGCGGTTGCTCATCATCGTCGGCTTGTTGACGGCGGCGGCTGGAGCGGCCGTCAGCTATTACATCAGCCGTTCGCTTTCTCGCCCGTTGCTTGCGCTGTCGGAAGCAGCGAAGCGGATCGCCGCCGGCGATTTGACAGAAACAAAAACCGGCGTCCGCAACCGCGATGAAATTGGCGAGCTCGCCGCTTCGTTTGAGCAAATGGCGAAAAACTTGCGCGAAGTGCTCCAGGAAATGGCGCAAAACGCCGAGCAAGTCGCCGCTTCGTCGGAGGAGCTGGCGGCGAGCGCCGAACAGACGAGCAAGGCGACCGAGCAAATCGCCATGACGATCCAAGGCGTTGCTTCCGGCATGGACAAGCAAATGCAAAGCGTTGAAGAAACGTCCGCCGCCGTCGATTCAATGTCCGAGAGAATCGAGCAAATTTCCGGGCGGGCGCAAAGCGTGTCCTCCATCGCCGCTGATGCGTCAAAACAAGCGGCTGAGGGCGGGCAAACGATCGAGGCGGGCGTCGCGCAAATGAACAAAGTGAACGATACGGTCGAGCGGCTGGCTGACCTCATTAAAGGGCTTGGCCACCGTTCCGAGCAAATCGGCTCGATCATCGAAGCGATCCGCAGCATCGCGGCGCAGACAAACTTGCTCGCCTTAAACGCCGCCATTGAGGCGGCGCGCGCCGGCGAGCACGGGCGCGGCTTTGCCGTCGTCGCTGACGAAGTGCGGAAGCTCGCCGAGCAATCGGCCCAATCGGCCCAGCAAATCGCGGAATTGATTGCTGCCATTCAAGAAGAAACGGCCCATGCCGTCCAATCGATGGAGTCGGTCGTCAACGAAGTGACGGCCGGAACGAACGTCATTCGCGCCTCGGGAGAAATGTTCGCCCGCATTCGCGCCGCCGTGGACGAAGTCGCGGCGCAAATCCGCGACGTATCCACCGCGGTCAGCGACATGGCCTCTTCTTCGGAGCAAATTGTGCGCTCCGTCCGGCTTGTCGCCGACGTGGCCGAGTCAACATCGGCCGGTGCGCAGGAGGTGTCGGCGGCGACCGAGGAACAGCTGGCCTCGATGGAGGAAATTTCAGCTTCGGCCGCGTCGCTCTCGAAGATGGCGGACGATTTGCAGGCGATTGTCAACAAGTTTTCATTATGATGAGCGCCTTTTATCATCTCCCGCCTCGAAGCGTGAGCGTAGGTGGGAGAGCGTTCAATGGTCATGGGGAAAGGGAACAAGGCAATTTTTCGCGTTGCCATGTATAAAACGGTCTGCGGATGGCGAAAACGTATGAAAGAAATGGGTTCATGCGTTGCCGTTTTGATCATAGTTCCGAAAAAAGACTCCCGCTTCAAGCGCGTGAAGGGCGCAGCCCAGCGATAAGCGGAAGATGAATATTGGTTGGCGTCAGCCAAAATACATGATAAAATCAAGGTATATCATGTTCTTTGTGAACTGGATATAGGGGTTGCATGGAGAAAATCAAGCAAAGCCTTCCATGCGTAAAAGATCCAAGGCGCGAAAGAACTCCGAATCGTCGGATGCCTAGGGTTGGGACGACCCGAAGTGACGCTCAGGGAGACGAAAGGTGGCTTTCGTCGTGGAACTGAGAAGCTCCCACTTCAAGCAAAGCGAAGTGGGAGCAGTTCACGTATAATGATGGTTGACACAAGTCCAACAACAGAAAGCAGTGACGCGCTATGGCTGAAAAAGTCGCCGTCATCGTCGGGCCGACGGCGGTCGGCAAAACGAAGCTCGGCATCGCGTTGGCGAAAAAGCTGGGTGGAGAGGTCATCAGCGGCGATTCGATGCAAATTTATAAAGGGATGGACATTGGCACGGCGAAAGTGAAGCCCGATGAGATGGAAGGGATTCCGCATCATTTGCTTGACATCAAAGAGCCGTGCGAACCGTTTTCCGTCGTCGAATTTCAGCGGCTTTGCCGTGCGCTCATCACCGAGATTTCGGCGCGCGGCCGGCTGCCGATCATCGTCGGCGGCACCGGGCTGTACATTCAGGCAGCCCTTTACGATTACCAATTTTCCGCCGCCCCTTCCGACGAAGCGTACCGCCGGGCGCTCAAACAGCTGGCGGCCGAGCAAGGAGCCGAAGCGCTTCACCGGCGGCTTGAGGCGGTTGATCCAATAAGTGCGGCCCGCATTCATCCGCACAACATCCGCCGCGTCATCCGCGCCTTAGAAGTGTATCATTGCACCGGAAAGCCGTTCAGCGAGTGGCAGCAAGGGCAGTCAAAGCGGCTTTTGTATGAGGCGGCCATCGTTGGCTTGACGGCGGAGCGGGAGGCGCTTTACCGCCGCATCAACGAGCGGGTCGATGAGATGATCGCCGCAGGGTTGATCGAAGAGGCGAGGGCGCTTTATGACCGCGGCCTGCGCGACTGCCAGGCGGTGCAAGCCATCGGCTACAAGGAGCTGTACGACTATTTTGACGGCCGCGTTTCCCTTGATGAAGCGATCGAGCAGCTGAAACAAAATTCGCGCCGCTATGCGAAACGGCAGCTCACTTGGTTTCGCAACCAAATGCCGGTGAAATGGTTTGACATGACCGACGCCGGGCAGTTCGCCGCCAAGGTGGAGGAAATTTCTCGCTATGTAGCAGGAAAGCTTCAACTTGAAGCGAATATATAATTATATCCTTAGAGAGAAAAGAGGAGGACGTTTGATGAAAAATACGATCAATATTCAAGACCAGTTTTTAAACCAGCTGCGCAAAGAGGGCATTCAAGTGACCGTCTTCTTATTGAACGGCTTCCAACTGCGCGGGTACATTAAAGGATTTGACAACTTCACCGTGCTTTTGGAAGTGCAAGGAAAACAACAGCTCATTTACAAGCACGCCATTTCGACGTTTGCGCCGGAGCGGAACATCCATTTTGAAACCGAACAGTAAGACCGACGGTACATACGCCGCCGAAAAAAGGCGCCTTCCTTCGCGGAGGGCGCCTTTTGCCATTTCCCGTTTTCCTTCCGCGCCCGCTATTTGATCGACAAGCTCCCGCGTCACCCGAAGGGAAGTGAGGGGCGAGGTGAATTCAGATGCGTAAACCGCCGCCCTTGTGAATAAACATATACAAACTTTTTTCCGCTATAGCCGACCGGCTGTTCGTTTGGGCGATTGTCACGGATCGGCGGTGGCGTACGTATACTAGTAACGAAAAGGCAAGGCGTCAAAAGCCAAGTCGGAACGGGTGCGGATGGCAGAAAACGGGAAGCGAGGTGACGCCCCTTGTCAGAATTGACGATGAACAAGGCGAAAGGGCAAATCAACATTGTGTTGAACTCCAAAACGGTGAACCATTTAGTGAAAGAAGAGCGAAACGACTGGCTCGATGGCGAAGAGCATCAGGCGCTCCGCAATATTCAAAAGGAGCTTGATCAACTGATCGGCCTTGATCATGTCAAAAAAATCATCAAGGAAATTTACGCCTGGCTGTACATCAACCGGCTGCGCAAGGAGAACGGCTTAAAGGCCAACCGCCAGGCGCTCCATATGATTTTCAAAGGCAATCCCGGCACCGGCAAAACGACAGTGGCGCGCTTGCTCGGCAAGCTGTTTTTTGAGATGAACGTGTTGTCCAAAGGGCATTTCATCGAGGCGGAGCGGGCCGATTTGGTCGGAGAGTACATCGGGCATACGGCGAGCAAAACGCGCGATTTGATCAAAAAAGCGCGCGGCGGAATTTTGTTCATCGATGAAGCGTATTCGCTCGCCCGCGGGGGCGAAAAAGATTTCGGCAAAGAGGCGATTGACACGCTTGTCAAAGGAATGGAAGACTATTGCGACGACTTGGTCGTTATTTTGGCCGGGTATCCGAAAGAAATGGATTACTTTTTGTCGTTAAATCCCGGCTTGCCGTCGCGCTTTCCTCTCACGATCGAGTTCCCCGATTATACGGTCGAGGAGCTCGTGCAAATCGCCAAGCAAATGTTGCGCGAGCGCGAGTATGAAATGACGCCGGAAGCGGAGCGGAAACTGTACATTCATCTCGAAGGGACGCTGGAAGCGACCGGCCGCCTCAAGTTCAGCAACGGCCGCTATGTGCGCAACTTAATCGAAAAAGCGATCCGCAAGCAGGCAGTCCGCCTTCTTCATGAAGGGCGCTACGACAAAAAAGAGCTGATGACGATCCGTGACCGCGATTTAGTGATTCATGCTTGAACGCTCTCCCACCTACGCTCACGCGTGGAAGTGGGGGTCTTCTCGGCGCGAGATGATAAAAAAGCAAAGGAGGCGCCTCTTTCTTTTTCTTGTCGAAAGAAAGAGGTCTTCCTTTCTTTTTTGTGCCGCAAAAAAGAGGAATGCGATCAAAAAGAGCGAATACATAAACAGCGGGGGCATCATACACCTATTTATCTGAATGATCTGTCTAGTGGATCTGCACGCCCTGCGTCCATTCGGAGAAAAGGGGGAAAGGCGCTTGTATGTGACGATTGGGGAGATGTTTTCCCAGACAGTGCGAAAGTTTCCAAACCGGGAGGCGGTCGTCGACGCGGCGACCGGACGCCGCTATACGTACGCCGAATGGGAGAGGGAAGTGAACCGGTGGGCGAACGCGTTTTTGGAAGCGGGCGTCCGCAAAGGAGACCGCGTTTCGACGGTGCTGTACAATACGCTTGAGCTCGCGACCGCCTTGTTTGCCTGCGCCAAAATCGGCGCGGTGTTCAATCCGATCAATTTTCGGCTGAAGGCGGAAGAGATCGCCTATATTTTGACGGACGCCGAGCCGAAAATCGTGCTGTTTGAACGGGCGGTGGAACCGGAACTTGCCGCGATTCACAGCCGTTTCCCGTACGTGTCATTTTGGTCGATCGACTGCGATCCGCCGCCGTTTGCCAAAAACGCTCACGAGCAGGCCGCGCGGGCCCTAGGGGAAGCGCCGCGTGTTCATGTGGATGAGAGCGATCTTTATGCCATTATGTATACAAGCGGCACAACTGGGCGTCCAAAAGGAGTGATGCACCGTCACCGCGACATGATCGAGCAAAGCGTCATTTGCCATGGCGTCATGCGCATCCGCGAGACGGATCGCGGGCTGGCGGCAGCGCCGCTGTTCCATTGCGCCGAGCTGCATTGCTGCTTGCTGCCGCGCGTGCATGCCGGAGCGGCGAGCGTCATTTTGCACCATTTTGACGCCAAGCTCGTGCTTGAAACGATCGAACGGGAGCGGATTACGATCATGTTTGGAGCCCCGACGATGTGGAACATGATCTTGCAGGAGAATGTAAGCGGTTACGATTTATCTTCGCTTCGCCTCGGCCTATACGGCGCCGCTCCGATGGCTCCAGCGCTTGTCAGGCAATGCCAAGAGCAGCTCGGCATCGAGCTTATTCAAGCGTACGGCATGACGGAAATGGGGCCGGCGGTGACGTTTTTGTTGGAAGACGAGCAGCTGAAAAAAGCCGGTTCCGCTGGGCGCGCCTGCCTGAATCATGAGATCCGCGTCGTCCGCGCGCGTGAAGACGGGCTGTCCGACCCAGACGATGTGCTGCCGCCATATGAAGTCGGTGAAATTGTGATGCGCGGGCCGTGCATGATGGCTGGCTACTACAAGCGCGAGGAAGCGACGGAAAAAGCGTTGTACAAAGGTTGGTACCATTCCGGCGACCTCGGCTACCTTGATGAAGACGGCTACTTGTATGTCGCCGACCGGGTCGATGACATGGTGATCAGCGGCGGGGAAAACGTCTATCCGCGCGAAGTCGAGGACGTGTTGTACGAGCATCCGAAAGTGCTTGATGTCGCTGTGCTCGGCGAGCCGGATGAGTTGTGGGGCGAAAAAGTCGTCGCCTTCGTCGTCAAAAAAGATGACCTCCTGACCGCCGATGAGCTCGAGCAGTTTTGCAAAACGAGCGACCGCCTCGCTCCGTACAAACGTCCGCGCGCCTACTATTTCATCGATGCCCTGCCCCGCAACGCGAGCGGGAAAATCCAAAAGTTTTTGTTGCGCGAACAGCTGAAAAAACAGGCGGCGGGCGGAACAGAGAAAAAGTGACCGAATAGAAGAGAGGGATGAACGGGTGACGGCTCGCTATTTGCGTGAGGAGCACCATATGTTCCGCGCGGCGTTTCGCAAGTTTTTGGAAAAAGAAGCGTACCCGCATTATAACGATTGGGAGAAGCGCGGCATCATTCCGCGTTCGTTTTGGGCGAAGATGGGCGAGAACGGCTTTCTTTGCCCGTGGGTCGATGAGAAGTATGGGGGTCTAAACGCCGATTTTGCCTACTCGGTCGTCATCAATGAAGAACTGGAAAAAGTCGGATCGAGCCTCGTCGGCATCGGCTTGCATAACGACATCGTCACGCCGTATATCGCGTCGTACGGCACGGAAGAGCAAAAAGCGCGCTGGCTCCCGAAATGCGTCACCGGCGAGCTCATTACGGCGATCGCCATGACCGAGCCGGGGGCGGGTTCGGATTTGGCGAACATTTCGACAACGGCAGTAAAAGACGGTGACTACTACATCGTCAACGGGCAAAAAACGTTTATCACGAACGGCATTCATGCCGACTTGATTGTCGTCGCCTGCAAAACCGACCCGCAGGCGAAACCGCCGCACCGCGGCATCAGCCTGCTCGTCGTGGAGCGCGATACGCCAGGGTTTACGCGCGGGCGGAAGCTTGAGAAAGTCGGGCTGCACGCCCAAGATACCGCCGAACTGTTTTTCCAAGATGCGAAAGTGCCGGCATATAATTTGATCGGCGAGGAAGGGAAAGGTTTTTACTATTTGATGGAAAAACTCCAGCAGGAGCGGCTCGTTGTCGCCATTGCCGCACAAACGGCGGCGGAAGTGATGTTTTCCTTGACGAAGCAATATGTCAAACAGCGCACGGCGTTCGGCAAACGGGTGAGCGAGTTTCAAACCGTCCAGTTCCGCCTTGCCGAAATGGCGACGGAGATCGCCCTCGGACGCACGTTTGTCGACCGCGTCATCGAGGAGCATATGGCGGGAAAACAGATCGTCACCGAAGTGTCGATGGCGAAATGGTGGATTACCGAGATGGCAAAACGCGTCGCGGCTGAGGCGATGCAGCTGCACGGCGGCTACGGCTATATGGAAGAATACGAGATCGCCCGTCGCTATCGTGACATTCCTGTAAGCGCCATTTACGCTGGGACGAACGAGATGATGAAAACGATCATCGCTAGACATTTAGACTTGTAGAAAAGAGGGAATCGCGTTGCTTGAAGGCATTGTTGTGCTCGACTTTTCTCATTATTTGCCCGGCCCGTTTGCCAGCTGGCGGCTCGCCCAGCTCGGAGCGGAAGTCATCAAAATCGAACCGCCGTCCGGCGACCGGCTGCGCCCGTTCGCCGAGGGTCGGCTGTTTGCCGCCTATAACGCCGGCAAAAAAAGCGTTGCCCTTGATTTAAAGACAGAGGCGGGGCGTGAGCAAGCCCGGCGGCTCGCCGCCCGCGCCGATGTGGTGATCGAAAGCTTCCGCCCCGGAGTGATGGCGCGGCTTGGGCTCGGTTATGACGATATTTGCCGCATGAACGAACAAATCATCTATTGCTCGATCAGCGGCTTTGGTCAACAGAGCGGCCGCTCATTGCTTGGCAGCCACGATTTGAACTATATGGCGCTTTCCGGCTTGCTTGCGCAGCTGGCCGATGAAAGCGGTCGCCCGGTTCATCCGAAGATCACGCTTGCCGATTTTATCGGCGGCATGGCGGCGGCCGAGCGCATTTTGGCTGCCCTCTTTGCCCGCGAGCGAAATGGCAAAGGCGCCCATCTTGATGTTTCGCTTGTCGACGGCTTGGCGGCGATGATGGCGGGCCATTTTGCCATTGAACACGGCGGCGGGCCGAAGACCGGTCTTTCCGAGTTGTCTGGGGAGGTGGTGTGCTACCAGCTGTATGAGACAAAAGACGGCCGTTATATGAGTTTAGCGGCGCTCGAGCCGCACTTTTGGCGTCAATTTTGCGAGGCGGTCGGCCATCCGGAATGGATCGGGGCGCAATGGGCGCCGGCTAGGCCAGGGGAAGCCGTATATGACGGGCTCGCCGCCTTGTTCCGTGAAAAGACATTGGATGAGTGGAGCGCGTTTGCCGAGACGGTCGACGCCTGCCTTGCCCCGGTGCTGGAGACGGGTGAGGCGAAGGCGCTGTTTGCTGACAGCCGGCTCCGCCATCTCGTTCGGCTGCAGCCCAACGGGGCATGGACGGCCGCACATGGGCCGAACGGCCAATGGGGCGGCGGGGCGCCGCCTAAAGTAAATGAACATGCGCATTTGGTAAAGGGGGAGGAATGACCGATGATGAAAACACCGTTAAACATTTCCATGATGCTGGAGCGGGCGGAGTTGTTTTTCCCGAAAAAGCAAGTTGTCTCACGCATGAAAGGAGGCGTCGTCCGCCATACATACAAGGAGATCGGCGAGCGGACGCGCAGGCTGTCAAGCGTGTTGAAGCGGCTCGGGGTTGAAGTCGGCGACCGCGTCGGGACGTTTGCGTGGAACCATCACCGCCATTTGGAAGCGTATTTTGCCATTCCGGGCATCGGGGCGGTGCTTCATACGATCAACATCCGCCTCTCGCCGCAGCATATCGCTTACATCATCAACCATGCCGATGACCGTGTGCTGTTGATTGACGATGATTTGCTGCCGGTGATTGAATCGGTCAAGGACGAGATCCCGAACGTGCGCGCCTTCATCGTCATGACCGATGCCGACGAGCTGCCGGAAACGACGCTTTCTCCGGTGTACCATTACGAGAAACTGCTTGCTGAGGGCGACCCAACATTTCCGTTCTTAAAAGACCTCGATGAATACCAACCGGCTGGTATGTGTTATACGTCGGCGACAACGGGCAATCCAAAAGGAGTCGTCTACACGCACCGGAGCACGGTTCTGCACGCGATGGCGCTAGGGCTGGCTGATACGCAAGGGCTGTGCGAGCGCGATGTCGTGATGCCGGTCGTACCGATGTTCCATGTCAACGCGTGGGGGCTGCCGTTTGCCGCCACTTGGTTCGGTTCGACGATCGTCATGCCGGGCCCGGCGTTTACGCCAAAAGTGCTTGCCGAGCTGATTGACGCCGAACGGGTGACGATCACCGCCGGCGTGCCGACGATTTGGCTCGGGCTCTTGCAAGAGTTGGAGAAAGGAAACTATGACGTCAGCAGCCTGACGCGCGTCATTTGCGGCGGTTCAGCCGCGCCGAAAGGGATCATCCGCGCGTTTGAAGAAAAGTACGGCATTCCGTTCATTCACGCGTACGGCATGACGGAAACGAGCCCGCTTGTGCTTGTCTCGCGCCCGAAAAGCTATCAAGACGGGCTGTCGTACGAGGAGAAACTGGACATTCGCGCCAAGCAAGGGCTGCTTGCTCCAGGACTTGAGATGAAAGTGATCGGCCAAAACGGGCCGGTTCGTTGGGACGGGCAGGAAATGGGCGAGCTTTGCTTGCGCGGGCCGTGGATTGCCGCTGAGTATTACAACGATGAGAGAACGAACGAAGCATTTCGCGATGGCTGGCTCCATACCGGCGATGTTGTCACCGTGGACGAAGAAGGGTTTGTGAAAATTGTCGACCGGACGAAGGATGTCATTAAAAGCGGCGGCGAATGGATTTCATCGGTTGATTTGGAGAATGCGCTCATGGCCCATGAGGCGGTGTTCGAAGCGGCGGTCGTCGCTGTGCCGCATCCGAAATGGCAAGAGCGGCCCATTGCCTGCGTCGTGCTGAAAGAAGGCAAAAACGTGACAAAAGAAGAACTGTACGACTTTTTGCGCCCGCAATTTACGAAATGGTGGCTGCCGGATGACATTGTGTTTCTCGATGAAATTCCGAAAACGAGCGTCGGCAAGTTTTTGAAGCGGAAACTGCGCGATGAGATGGCGGCGCGCTATGCCGATGCATCAGCTGAGTAAGGGGGAAGGGGTTATGGCTGATGTGCTGGCGGTCATCGGCGCCGGGGTGATGGGAAGCGGCATCGCGCAAACGGCGGCGATGGCGGGAAAAACGGTGTATTTATATGACGTGTCCGAAGCGGCCTTGCAAAATGGGCTCGCTTCGGCGGAAAAAAGCTTGCGCCGCTTTGTCAAAGCCGGCGAGCTGTCCGAGCCGGAGGCAGCGGCAGCGCTTGGGCGCATCCGCCCGACAGCCGATTTGGCCGAAGCGGTGCGCGGGGCCGATGTCGTCATCGAAGCAGTGCCGGAAAACTTGGCGCTGAAAAAAGACGTGTTTCAGCGGCTTGATCAACTGGCGAAGCCGAACGCCATTTTGGCGACCAACACATCGGAGCTGAGCGTCACGGCGCTTGCCGCCGCGACCAACCGGCCGGAGAACGTCATCGGCATGCATTGGTTCAATCCGGCGCCAGTGATGAAGTTGATCGAAATTGTGAAAGGTGAGGCGACCTCCGACGACACAGTCGACGCCATTCGCCACCTGTCTGTGGAGCTTGGCAAAGAAACGGTCGTCGTGAAAGACCGGCAAGGGTTTGTCACAACAAGGGCGCTTGCCGCCCATATGATCGAGTGCATCCGCATGTACGAAGAAGGAGTTGCTTCCGCTGAGGATATCGACAAAGCGGTGCGTCTTGGGCTCAATTACCCGATGGGACCCTTTGAGCTCGCCGACATGGTCGGGCTTGATACGCTCCTGTTTGTGAGTGAAAACATGACGGAGGCATACGGCGACCGGTTCCGGGCGCCGCAGCTTTTGCGCAAGCTCGTTGAGGCCGGGCATTTAGGGCGGAAGACGGGGAAAGGGTTTTACACGTATACAAAATGAACAAGTGCCTCTTCACAGGAAGAGCAATGAGAGCAGAAAGTGCCAATTTGGCAGCGCCCGCGGCTTATCGGTCGGCGGGCGTCATTGGATAAAAGGTGCGGTTTGCACCGTCAAGGCATGGTGATGACAAAAACAACAAGGGGGAGAAAATGGTGCGTGAAGCGGTCATTGTCGAAGCGGTCAGGACGCCGGTCGGCAAGCGGAACGGCGTCTTCCGGGACGTTCATCCGGTCCATTTGGCTGCTGTTGTGCTCGATGAAGTCGTGCGCCGGGCCGGCATGGACAAAGGGGCGGTGGAAGACATCGTCATGGGCTGCGTGACGCCGGTCGCCGAACAAGGGTACAACATCGGCCGGCTGGCGGCGCTTGAGGCCGGATTCCCAATCGAAGTGCCGGCAGTGCAAATCAACCGAATGTGCGGCTCAGGGCAGCAGGCGATTCATTTCGCCGCCCAGGAAATCCGCTCCGGCGATATGGATGTCACGATCGCCGCCGGGGTCGAAAGCATGACGAAAGTGCCGATTTTAAGCGATGGCAACGAGCGGACGATTCCGCCGTCGCTTCATGAAAAATACGAATTCATCCACCAAGGCGTCTCGGCTGAGCGGATCGCCAAAAAATACGGCCTAACGCGCGAGGAGCTTGACGCCTACGCGTACGAAAGCCATCAGCGCGCCTTGGCGGCCTTGCGCGAAGGGAAGTTTCGCGCGGAAATCGTCCCGGTGAAAGGGCTTGACCGCGACGGGCGCGAGATCCTCGTCGTTGATGACGAAGGGCCGCGGGCCGATACATCGCCGGAAGCGCTCGCCGCGCTCAAGCCGGTGTTTCAAGAAGATGGCCTCATCACCGCTGGCAATGCGAGCCAAATGAGCGACGGGGCGGCCGCTGTGCTTTTGATGGAACGGGAGGCGGCGAGGCGGTTCGGACTGAAGCCGAAAGCGCGCATTGTCGCGCAAACGGTCGTCGGTTCCGACCCGACGTATATGCTCGATGGCGTCATTCCGGCGACGAGGCAAGCGCTGAAAAAAGCCGGCCTCTCGATCGATGACATCGACCTCATTGAAATCAACGAAGCGTTCGCCCCGGTCGTGCTCGCCTGGCAAAAAGAAATCGGCGCTTCGCTTGAGAAGGTGAATGTCAACGGCGGCGCCATTGCGCTTGGCCATCCGCTCGGCGCGACCGGTGCGAAGCTCATGACGTCGCTTGTTCATGAACTTGAACGGCGCGGCGGCCGCTACGGGCTATTGACGATTTGCATCGGCCACGGGATGGCGACGGCCACGATCATCGAGCGGGAGTAAGAGCAACGCGTGGAAAAAACATTTGTTTGACACACACTCGACAGCGGTGGCGGCCGCTGTTTTTTCTTTCATGACGAGAAAATAAAAATATGGGACGGAACCGGAGCGATGTGATAAGATGAAAGAAAAGCAAGTGAAAGGGGAAGCGCAGTGCAGAAGGAGAAGCCGTTTTACACGTATTGCGACATTGAACATTGGGAAGGAAATTGGGAACTGATCGATGGCGTTCCCTATTTATTGGCGTCTCCGTCGTTTGAGCACCAGTATGTGGTCGGACAACTGCACCTTGCATTGGCTTCGTATTTTCAGGCGCGTGGCTGTCATGTCATTCTTGCCCCGTTTGACGTTCAGCTTGATCCTGAGGAGCCGGAACGGATGGCGAAAACGGTTGTTCAGCCGGATTTATCAGTCGTTTGTCGGGTTGAGCAAATCGGGAATCGGCGAATGAAAGGGGCTCCCGATCTCGTTGTGGAAGTGCTGTCACCAAGCACCGCCCTGCGTGATCGAAACCAGAAATACTATTTATACGAAAAATATGGTGTGCATGAATATTGGATTGTAGACCCCAGCAATCGAACGATCGAAGTGCTCAGCTGGCAAGATGGACGATTTCAACAGCGAGCGGTTTTCGGGCCAAGCGATGAGCTGGTTTCTTTTTGGCAACCGGATTTGACGGTTTCGCTCGCCCCCGTGTTTCCTCCGGAAGAAAGCGATGTCTAGCTGATGGAGAACAGCCTTGTTTGGCTGCCATCTCTGGAAATAACGGCTTCGCTTTTGGTGTCAGCAGCAGAAAGAAAAAAGCAAAGGGGATCGATGTCATGAAGCAAACCGTTCTCGCTTCCTTCTATTTATCCCTTGCCGCTGGCATTTGGGGCGGAATGTATGTGGTGAGCAAATACGTGTTGGACTACATTCCGCCGTTTACAGACCCGCGAGCGAGAAAGCTCACTCCTTTAGGGGGTGGGATGAAAGCGAGCATTGAAGTATCATAAAAGGAGGGAGGTGAATCCATGCCCACGATCACCTTGAAATTGGAGCTTCACAAGCCAACGAAAGCCAAACAAGAAATGTATAAACAGATGACAGAAGTAAATACAGCGTTTGCGAATTGGCTGGCGACTCATCCCGATCTGAACAAAGCCACCAGCAAAATCTTTCAGGATTTTTCATCGCAACGGTTTCCTTCCGCAATTGTCAATCAAACCATTCGGGAAGTAAAATCTCAAACGAAACACCAAAAGACAAAGCAGTTTCGCAAACAGTGGTGTTGCTTCAACAACCAAAATTGGAAAGTTGAACGAAAGGGAGATTTCTACACCGTTTCATTCCCAACATTGGAAAAACGAATCGGTGTGCCTGTTGTCACACGAACCTATCAAGCAGCATGGCTGGATCGGCTGCTCGATGGAACCGTCAAACAAGGGGCAGCCAAACTCTATMAAAAGAGAAAGAAATGGTATTTTGCCATCACCATCACCTTTGAAGTGGAACCGCGCAAGGAAACCAAGGCAATGGGCGTTGACCTCGGACTTYGTTATATCGCCGTTGCCAGCGTTGGAACGAAATCGCTGTTTTTTAAGRGCAACCAATGCGCCTTTGTTCGCCGGCGATATGCGGCTTTGCGAAGGAGATTAGGAAAAGCCAAGAAGCTTCATGCGGTGCGAAAAATCGGCGACAAAGAGTCCCGCTGGATGAAAGGTGTCAACCACAAAATCAGCCGTCAAATTGTCAACTTTGCCCTCGCCAACGGTGTTGGCGTGATTCGCATGGAAGAATTGACGGGCATTCGAAAACGGGCAACATCGGCAAAAGAAGCAGGACGAAGCCTTCACTCTTGGGCGTTTCATCAACTGCAAACGATGATTGCCTATAAAGCCGAAATGGCAGGCATTCGGGTCGAGTGGGTGAATCCGACCTACACGAGCCAAACGTGTAAATGTGGTCATCGAGAGAAAGCGAACCGAAACGGCATCCACTTCCAATGCAAAAAATGCGGATATACGATTCATGCCGACTTGAATGGCGCCATCAACATCGCCAAAGCGATTTCGGGCTTGAGCGCCGAACCTAGCGCACTGGTCACAGGTGCGCCGCCCATTGGGGTACATCCTAACCCGATGGGACGGGGTGATGACACACCCCTAAACTTGGGCGTTGTCCGAACCAGAAATGGATGAGGGCGTGAGCGACCCAAGAATCCCACGTCTTCAGCCGTGTGGAGTGTCAAATCTTCTCTCCACAGGAAACATCTTGTGCTATAATTAGGTTTTAGAGCACTTGGTGTGAATCATGCCTGTCTAGGAGAGGAATGGACATATGTTTGCAAAAGTAAAGCAACTATTTGACGAAAGCGCGCGAGAAGTGCAGCGTCTTGCCAAGCTGGTGGCGCAAATCAATGAATGGGAACCGACCATTTCTTCGCTGAGCGATGAACAACTGCGCCAAAAAACGGTTGCCTTCAAAGAACGGCTCGAAAGCGGCGAGACGCTCGATGACATAAAAACCGAGGCGTTTGCCGTCGTCCGGGAAGCGGCGCGGCGCGTGCTCGGTCTGCGCCATTACGACGTGCAACTGATGGGCGGATTGGCGATGCATGAAGGAAACATCGCCGAAATGCAGACCGGGGAAGGAAAGACGTTGGCGGCCACTTTGCCGAGCTACTTGCACGCCCTCCTTGGAAAAGGCGTCCACATTATTACGGCCAACGAATATTTGGCGCGCCGGGACTGCGAACAAATGGGCCGTGTGTTCCGCTTTCTCGGCTTAACCGTCGGCCTGAATGTGTCGCAAATGACGGCCAGCGAGAAAAAAGAAGCGTACGCGGCCGATATCACGTACGGCACCGGCACCGAGTTCGGCTTTGATTATTTGCGCGACAACATGGTGTACCGCCTCGAAGATAAAGTGCAGCGCCCGCTGTATTACGCCATCATCGATGAAATCGACAGCATTTTAATCGACGAAGCGCGCACCCCGCTCATCATCGCCAATAAATCGGGGATCGGAGCCGAATTGTTCCCGATTATGGCACGCATCGTCCGCACCTTCGAAGAAGGAAAAGAGTATGAACGGTCCCCGGAGACGAAACAAATTTTCCTCACCGAAGAAGGGGCGCAAAAAATTGAGCGGGCGTTTGGCATCGACAACCTATACGACTGGGAGCATCACGTGTTGCTCCATCATGCGATGCAGTCGCTGCGCGCTTGGTTTATCATGCGGCGGGATGTCGATTACATCGTCAAAAACGGCAAAGTGATGATCGTTGACCCGTTCACCGGCCGGGTGATGGAAGGACGCTCGTTCAGCGACGGCCTGCATCAAGCTATTGAAGCGAAAGAAGGTGTGGAAATCACCGAAGAAAACGACATCCAAGCAACGATTACGATCCAAAACTATTTTCGCATGTATGAGAAGCTAGCCGGGATGACCGGCAGCGCTACGCCGTCGAAAGAAGAATTTTGGCAAACGTACCGGCTGCGCGTTATTACGATTCCGACAAACCGGCCATCCCGCCGCACCGACTGGGACGACCTCGTCTACCAGACGTACGAGGCGAAAGTACGGAAAATTATTGACGAAGTGAAAAAAATGAATGCCATCGGCCGTCCCGTTCTCATCGGCACGACATCGGTCGCTCAGTCGGAACGGTTGTCAGCAGAGTTTTCGAAAGCAGGCATCCCTCACCACCTGCTCAATGCCAAAACGGAGGAAGAAGAAGCGCGCATCATCGCGACCGCCGGGCAAAAAGGGCAAGTGATGATCGCCACCAATATGGCCGGGCGCGGGACCGATATTTTGCTTGGGGAAGGCGTCAAGGAACTTGGGGGGCTGCACATCATCGGCACAGAGCGCCATGAAAGCCATCGCATTGATATGCAGCTGCGCGGCCGGGCAGGACGCCAAGGGGATCCGGGGTCTTCCCAGTTTATCATTTCGCTCGACGACGATTTATTCCGCTTGTATGATCAAGACGAATTGAAAAAATGGCGAAGCAAAGTCGAAACCGATGAAACCGGACGCATCGTGTCGCCCGACCCGATCAAGTTCGTCCAAAAAGTGCAAACAACGATCGAAAACGCCCATTATTCAGCGCGATTGCATTTATTGAAATTGGACACCGTTATCGACCAACAAAGCAAAGTCATCTACCATATGCGCGATCGCGTCTTGGCGCTGAAGCAAGCAGAGGTGCTGTCCGAGCTCCTTCGGCACATCCATCGCCATATCACACAAACGATCGACCGTTATTGTCCGGAAAACGTCTTTTTTGAAGAGTGGAACATCGAAGGACTGCACAACGAGCTGCGCCGTGCCTTTTTCCGGTTTGCCTATCCGATTGATGATCTTCGCCATAAGCAAAAAGAAGAAATCGCCCAGCTTGTTTGGGACGAATACAAATCGCTTGAAGCGGCGCTTGCCGATCTTCCGTGCGACGAAGAACAAACCATGCGGCTTAAGCATTTGATGGTCGAAACAATCGACGCCCACTGGATTCGCCACTTAAATCAACTGAATTTATTAAAAGAGGGGATTCATTTGCGCAGCTACGGCCAAGAGGATCCGTACCGCGCCTTTGAAATGGACGCCTACCGCGAATTCGTCGCGCTGCAGCAAGCGATCGACGCCGGCATTTGCACCACAGCCATGAACTATTTGAAAAGCCAGTTTGTCATCGATGACGAAGCGGCCGCCGCCGCGAACGAACCATAACCGCGGCGCAACACGCCGCCCCGTAAAGGAGGGGTTCCATGATTTTCCGAAGAAAACAACGCACGCAACCGGAGGCCGAGCTGCCGGCGCAACATGTCAAACAGCCGGAGGTCGGAACGAAAACGACGCTGTCGTTTCATCCGGACTGGCAGCTGTCTCCGGAAGAAACGTACGTCTATCGCTTTTACCACGAACAGCTGCCGCCGCTTCAGCCAAACCAAATTTCCATTTCCGGCGTCAAGCTGATCGAATACAACGATGGGTTTGTCGCTGTCGCCATTTTGCGCAACACGCTGCCGAAGCCGGTTCGCTTTGAACGAATCCGCCTGTTGCTGCTTGACGAGGATGGCACGGCGATCGCCCGCAAAGAGTTTGATATGAGCCCTTTCGGCGAACTGCCGCCGATGACGGCCCGCCCGTGGCGGTTTTTGTTCGCCGCCGAGGACAAGCTCGTCGATCAGTTGCCTGCAGATGGATGGAAGATCGCCTTTGAACTGACACCGCGGCATCGGCTCGACCTAGAGGAAAGCTGGGAGCAGGCGCTGTCGGCTGAACAGCGCCAACAGCTGCAAGCCCTCGTTGACTCGGTTCCGCCTCCCGCTCCCGGGGAGGTGAACTTCATGGGCATTGAAGCGAAACAGCTGCCTTCCGGTGAACTAGGCGTCACGTTGCTCATTCGCAACGGCAGCGACAAACATATCCATTTTGAACAAATCCCGCTTGAAGTGCGGGATCATGCTGGCGACATGGTCGCCCGCGGATTATTTCCCTGCCATCTGGAAGTGAAAGCCCACACCAGCAAACCATGGACGTTCCTCTTCCCACCGGAATTGCTGCACAAAGCAGAACCGGATTGGACGTCCTGGAAGGTGACGATCCCGTCCTCCTCGGCACAGAGCAAAAAGCAAGAAACGCCGTCAAGCGACGAGTAACCTGCAAAAAGCTGGCCCCCATGGTCGCCAAACGACCGATGGAGGCCAGCTTTCTTTGCATCGTTCCGTTCAAAACGGCCGCGCTCCCGCTGTCGGCCGAGCCTTAGGCGAAGCAGCCGAACTTTGCACCATCAAGAGCAGACGGCTATCCAACACATCTCGACGGGAAGGCCTTATTTCGTAGAAGCAGCGGTTTGAATCTCCATGTAAGCGCCTTTTTTCATCGCCACGCCGTCTTTGCTTTTTAACACCGGCGGAATGACCAATAAATAGCTCTGCCCTTTGGCCAGCTTCGCTGCCGGTTTGATCAAAAGCTCCGTCCCCCGGCGGATTTGCGCCGTCACCGCCGCTTCCTGTCCGCCTAATTGATACAATTTTACTCCGCTTACCGCGGTATTGGCGAGCGGACGAGAGAAGCGGACGACAAACGTCTTATCGACCGGCGCATTGCGCAGCTTGCCTAACGATTGATACCCTTTCAGCTGACCAATAAGCAAATCGCGGTGAGCGGCATACAGCTCTTTACCGACAACCGTCGGCACATCCGGCTTCACCCCAACGTTATGAATCGGCGTCCCTTTTGGCGAGAAAAAGTGGGCGACGGTCAACTTCAACATGCTGCCGTCCGACAGCTCAAACATTTCCTGCATCGATCCTTTGCCAAACGTCCGTTGCCCATACAAAACGGCCGCCTTTTGCTCCTTCACCGCCGCCGCCAACATTTCCGACGCACTCGCGCTCGACGCGTTGACAAGCAGCCGGATCGGTCCCGTCATTTGCACCGGCTGTTTGACAGCGGCATACACTTCTGGGTGATTCGAACGGTCGCGCAACTGAAACGCCTGTTTCACATTCGGGAAAAAGCCGGCGATTTGCTGCGCCGTTTCCACATATCCCCCCGGATTGTCGCGGAGGTCAAAAATCCACCCTTTCACCCCGCTTAACGAGCGGATGGCGCGTTCGATCTCACCGGGCGCTGTCTCATCAAAACTATATAGCTGAATATAGCCGATATTCCCTGCCAGCCGTTTGAACTCAACGTTCGGCCAGTCGATTTTTTCCCGCTTGATGGTGACGCTGACGGTTTCCTCGGTCGACGGTCGCCAAACGGTTACTGCCACCGTCGTTCCTTCTTCCCCTGCGATCAAGCTCAATACTTTTTCCATTGTCTCATTCGTTACCGGCTGCCCGTCAACAGCCTGAATCACATCGCCCGGCTGCAGTCCGGCGCGGGCGGCTGGCCCATTGTCCAAGACAGACATGATGTGGACGCCGTCCTCATCTTCCTCAACCATCGCGCCGATGCCGACAGACTCCATATCAATCCACTTCAAAAATTCCTCGTATTCTTCCTTTGTCATATAGGCAGAATACGGGTCAAGCTGTTTGACAATATCTTGCGGGGTGCTCGCCTTCAGCACTTGATCGCTCACCGGTTCCACATAATACTGGCGGACAATTTCCCGCACTTCTTCGAGCACCTTCGTTGACGCCGGAGCCGTCGCCGCCTCCGCCGGCGGACTCCAAACCGAAAATGAAGCCGCAAGCAACATAAGAGCCGCCGCCCATCGCTGAATCACATTCATATTCGTCTCTCCTCTCCCGACATGCGCCAGTTTATTCTATATCGACATCTAAGACAACCGGCGCTTTAAAATCATCGATATACACCGCCAGCTGCTTGCGCGTCGCCGCATCCACCACGTTTGGCAGCCACCGGTCGCAAAGCGACAGCAACCGCTCCGCCCGCGCGATATCCCCTTCATCATACGCATCAAGCAGCTTGTCCATGGCTTGCATAATATTGATGGCATAATACGCGCGCTGCTGAACAGCCAAAGCCGGGCGTTGAAACCATCCTTCCATCTTTTCGCGAAGCGACGCTCCCGGAACGCGGCCGATGAGAATCGCCGTTTTGCGAATTTGGTATTGCAACGGGGCATAGGAATCATACACGACATCCACATCCCCCGTCCGCAGCGCCCGGTCGACGTTGGCCGTCAAGGCGCGCAATCGCTCCCCGCTTTCGACAGCGCTGATATAGGCGGAAGCCTTTTTAATCGTCTGTTCTCCGGCAGCGATCCGTTTTTCCAACTGCGCCCTTGCCGTTTGTGGACGCACGCGCGCCACTTCTTTTTTTGCCGCCTCATAATCGCTTTTGACTTGGTTCAAGAGACGGTACGGCTTGGACCATTGATCCGCTTTCATCGCCCGCTCAAGCTGGGCGGCATGCTGCTCAAGCCGCTCCACATTCGGGAACGGGGCCGCTTCCGCCTGAACGGCCAACAGCGAAAACGATAACCAAAACACCGCCAGCCATCCGATGATTGAAAATGCTTTTCTCCGTTTTCTCCTCACACTTTCACCTGCTATCTATGAAAATAGTAAACATGTATTTCAATTTTACTGGAAAAGACACAAAGTCAACTGCTCCCACTTAACTTCTGACGAAGTTTGAAGTGGGAGCTTGCGACTACCCAGTAGTACCAACGTGCTAAGCACTCCTACCTTCAATTGGTGCCGCATCAGGGCAGGTTGACGACTACCCAACCACCCAAGTCATGCTTGGATGGTTTCTTCAACGATGTACTCAATTCCTTTTCGTTGAAGATTCATAGCACCCACTCGATCATCATTGGATTGGTAATGACAATTTTTACAACAAAATGTATGTGTTTGTCTATTTCGATTGACTTTTTCAGTATGTCCGCATTTTGGACAAGTTTGTGAGGTATATTTAGGATCAACTGTAATGACTTTTGCTCGATGTTTTAAGGCTTTATATTCAATCTTTTGGCGTAAATCATAAAAAGCCCAAGACACCATGGCATATCGATCTTCCTTGCGGACTTTTTCTGTTGCTCGACGAATACCTGTTAAATCTTCTAAAACAAACAACGTGTTTGCTCCATATCGTTCAACGAGTGCCTTGCTAATGCAGTGGTTAACATCCTGCATCCAACGGTTTTCTCGTTGACCGATAGCTTTTAATCTTCTGCGAGCAGAAGGAGTTCGTTTCTGTTGCAACTGTTTACGCAATCGTTTGTATTTTTCGCGTTGATGTTTGATTCGTCGTCCATTCCAAAAGAATGTTTTTCCATTGGAATCATAGGCGGTGATGACAAAATTAACTCCAAAATCTACTCCAACTACCTGATTAATGTTTTTTAGATCACATTCTTCTATCTCTTTGGACATTGGAATATACAAAAACCATTTTCCGTGCTTGTACACAAGTTTCGCTGTGCCAAATGTCCAAGTGCCATCAAAATATTCTTCAAATCCTTTAATTTCAAAAGGTACTTTGATTCGTCCTTCTAATGTGTTAACAGAAAACAAACCTTTATTTAAAGAATAATCTCGGTTGAAAACTAAGTCATATTGAGGTTTTTTAAAACATACCAATGTCCAATAGTGACCATCGCTTTTTATGGTTCTATATTTAGCAATAACCGTTTTGATGACGGATTGAGCCATTTGTGAACGCAAACCAAATTGAGAACGCAAGTCTCTGTAAGTCATATTGTGTAATTTAGCTTGCGTTAAAATTTTAGAGTGAAAAATAATTTCGGATACAAAATTACAGGCTTTTCGATAAGCATTCATAGTTTCTTTTAAAATAATTTCTTGTTCATTCGTAGGATTTATTTTGATTTTAGCAGTCAGTGTTAAATTCATCATTACACCTCCTTTCACTAATATATATACATGCAACATGAAGAGTTAACTTCTCAGTCATCCTGCACACCCTAAGCGCTGCAACACTTCCTCCGGACGTTCGTGGATGTAGTGGACAAACCGAGTAATGGCTTGAATGATATTGTGGCGATCCTTGTGAAATACATTGGCGATCACTGTATCTTTCAGCCATTTCCACAAGCGTTCAATCGGGTTCAGCTGTGGCGAATAGGGAGGAAGGTAAATAAAGTGAAAACACTGCCTTTCTTCCCGCAAAAACTCCTTGACCATTTTGGCATGGTGAATGCGGGCGTTATCCAACACCAAGACTATGAGACGGTCTGGATAGCGCTCTTTGAGCATTCTCAAGAAATCCAAGAACGTCGCGGCATTGGCAGCCGTCGTTTGATGAAGCACCGTTTCGCCATCGTGGATGTTGACCGCGCCAAACAGCGATACGTGGGCATGATGGCCGAACGTCGGCACTTGTTTTTGGCGGCCGACTTCCGACCATGTGGACCGCAGGACATGGTAAGAGCGGATATGGGTTTCATCAAGGTACAACAAGACCGTACCAGGATCCATTAAGTTTTTTTTATGAAGTCGATCTGTTTCTCAAAATTCTTTTGTCGATCCGGATCGCCTTTCGCCAACGTGTAGGTCGGCCGTGTCCACGACAGCCCTTTGCGGTGCAGGAGTTTTCGCATCGCTTCGCGGGAAATGGAAACCCCGAAGTGCTTTTCGACATAGGATTACAGGAGTTTGGTGTTCCACGCCGAAGCGACGTCCCAGCCCAGTTCCGCGGGAGTGGTGGTCAACACAAGCTGTTTGATCTCTTCCTGCTGTTCTTCGGTGAGAAACGGCTCCCGCCCGGGGGCGAAATCCCGATTAAGCAAGAGCTTCAGACCGCCTTCGTTGAACAGCGACACATAATGGGAAACGGTTTGTCGGCACACGTTGACCATGGAGGCCACCTCTTTGCCCAAATAGCCTTCCATGACTAGGCGAACCGCCATCACCCGTTGGCGAAGAAGGGTGTTTTTGATTTTCCGTTCCTGTTTGCGAAGTGTCCGAGGTGTCCATCCGTGATCGTTGGTGATTTTGAGACGTTTCATGCAGAATTCCGCTCCTTTTCCATGCTTTTCCTTAGGAGCAGTATAACTGGAGTGGGCACCGCTTATGCGAAGGTTAACTTTTCAATGAGCATATATATAGTATAACACGAGTGTTGATTATCCAAAATTAGACATACGTCTTCCATAAATTTGGGCATACTCAAACAAAGCAGCGGCCATCCCGGATTTCCAATCGAGAGGAAGCTGCCCAGAGAAAAAACGGCGAACAAACGAAATGAAGGAAAGAGAGACGTTCGTCCGTTTTTTGGTTTGATCATACAGCCATCGCAGCAACACATACGCAATGAACGCCCCAAACAGCTGATTGTATACCGCATTTTCCGTCGTGCCAAACAAGGTTGGGACATTCAGATATTGCTTTACCCAGCGGAAAAAGACTTCAACGGTCCAACGTTGTTGGTACATGTCGGCAATGGTTTCCGCAGACGCATGGAAGAGATTCGTCACGACCCGAATGTCGCGGCCATTTGCATCTCGAAAGATCACTACCCGGTGACGCTTGGTCGATCGGCATTGTTTCGTCCCCAACTGGCACGTGAAGTCGGCTTGAACCGATGAAGATGTGCTGGAAAGGCGTTTCAAGCTTTTTTTCTGATGAAGTTCGATGTTGTCCTTCATTCGAATGACAAAGAGCTGATGCTGCTCCACAAATCGATCGAGGCGTTCGATTTTGAAATACGCCCGGTCTTCCACGAGCACTTGTTGAGCGTTCGTCAACTGTTCTCCCACTGGGCCATCGTGACGCAGTCCGGTCGTTTCCACCACGTCTGCCGGCAGCGMGGATTCCGGCGAATRCGCGACGTGCA
>NZ_MVKA01000052.1:0-16598 GCF_002042905.1 Geobacillus sp. LEMMY01 | reverse complement strand
AAGCTGGCGTGATTTCATCCATTCGACCTTGAGTCCCTAAAGGAGCTTGGCCGGCCTCCGCCTGATGACGAGACCGAACGAGGGAATGTTGGCGCGAAGACGCCCGGAGACATGGGAGGGTTCGTCCTCATCAGCGACGCGGAGATCCAAAGGGTGCATCGAATATGCTTCCCCCCGTGGCAGGAAAATATAACCAGCCGTGGCCGCGAAGCGCACCCTAGGTCTGTAAGATATCCACAAAACTGAAAAAGGATGTAAGGGATTTTGTCGAAAAATATTTTTTGGACACCCCTGAGAGGCCGAAAAGCCTTGATAGATCAACATTTCTAGAGGGAGCGGTCTTTTGTTGTTCCAATCGCGACGTTCATATCAGACGGTTTCCTTTCCTCCGACGACAAACGTTTCATAGACGGTCCACGATCCGTTTTCAAGCTGGTAGAGGAGATGGAAGCGGTCGACGGTCTCCTCGAAGTGCACATCTTGCAGCTTCAGCTGGCTGTAGACGTCCGCATATTCTGCGCCCGGCAAATCGCGGCCGATCGTAATGTGAGGCACGAACACAAACTCCGGCTTTCCGGCAAACAAGCCGCTGTGCAGTTGTTCGTGAAGGCGCTCGAGCACGTCGTTTGGCTCCACCTTTAAATAAATGATGTTGCTTGTCGGGTAAAACGAGCTGAATTTCGTCACTTTGATCGGAATGGGAGGTGTTTCCGCCGCAATGCGGCGCAGCTCTTTCGTCATTTCTTTCATTTGCTCCTCATCCGCTTCAAATGGGTATTTCAGCGTAATATGCGGCGGGATGAGGGCGTAATGGCTGTCGTACCGTTTCCGGTACGAGTTGGCGAAGTCTTGAATCCGTTTTGGCGGAAAGATCACAATGCCGTACTTCATTTTGTTTTCCCTCCTTGAACCCTTTCTTTTTCCGCGCGCAGGCAGCGCATGGAATGGATGCGGCGGCTCGACATCCCAACCTTGAAGTTGCCCCGTTTTTGCCTATAACGATAAAACAGCGGCTACGGCTCGGGGGACATCCGGCTGCCAATACGTCCACGCATGGCCGCCTTCGAACTCATGGTACGTATAAGCAAACCGTTTTTCCATAAACAAGTCCCGCGCCATTCGATTTGGGGTGATAAAATCGCGCACATGGCCATCCGTCGTTTTCACCGCTGTTTCCTCTGTGCCAACAGAATGGTAAAGCGAAAGGAGCGATGGATCGCGGAATGAGCGGATGCGCGCCAATACCGAGTCATCGATATAGGGGGACTGCATGGCGATTTTCCCGAATGTATGCGGATACAACAACCCGGCTAGAAGCGACACCGTTCCGCCGAGCGAATCGCCGATCAGCGCCCGGCCTTTGCCCATTTGGTATGTCGGCAGTTCACGGTCCAAAAACGGGACGAGTTCATGGGCTAAAAAACGAAGGTACGCTTCGTGTTTTCGGCCTTCCGGGTGGTATTTCTCGTAGCGGTCGTTGACGTTCCGATACGGGATGCCGACGACGATCGTCCGGTCGATCGTTCTTTCTTCCATCAGCGTTTCGATGACGGTTTTCATTTTTCCATACATAAAATAATCTTTGCCGTCTTGCGCGATTAATAAAGAATATTTGTAAAGCGGCGAAAAATTGCTTGGCAAGTAGACGAGCAGTTCGATTTCTTCTTGCAGCTCTCCGCTGTACAACTTGTAGTCACGCATCGTTCCTGTTGCTGTCGCCATGACCATCCTCCATGAAAGCGTAAGTTCATCTGTTATTGTAACATATTTGCGCCAAAAGATGTTAACGAAGGGCTCGAATTTTTTGCGAATTTGCCGAATCGTGCCATTGACAAAAAAATGGCTTGCAAAAACGGGGGGAATGCGCTACATTTTTTATCATAATTCCGAAAAAGACTCCCGCTTCAAGCGCGTGAAGGGCGCAGCCCAGCGATAAGCGGGAGATGAATTTCGGTTGGCGACCAGCCAGCTGATATGATAATATATGGTTAGAACGGACACCTTCGGAACGAAGGGAAGCGTAAAGGGGTCTTGTGTGTGGCTTACTGTTCAGCGAACGCGCACAAGTCGCTTGAAGCCCCCGCCTCTAAGCGAAGTGTAGGTGGTGGGTGTTCACTAAATTAGAAAAATTGAATACGCGTCTCATTCTTATCAAGAGAAGTGGAGGGAACTGGCCCAATGAAGCTTCAGCAACCAGCCGCCCGGCGGCCAGGTGCTAAATCCAGCGAATTGAGCATTCAATTCGGCAGATAAGAAGAAGCATGACCATGTGTGTATGGAAAAGTCTTCTTCTTAGAAGACTTTTTTTATTTACTCAAGCGGCCGCTCCCATCAACCGCGAGGCGGTCTAGGACCAAGGCGCTCGGCCGTTGCCCGACAGACAGCGGCGCTTCGTTTGGCGTCAAGTGGTCGGCCGTTGATCCATGATGGAATTTTCAGCAGAAGGAGAGAGATGAGATGAAGAAACTGGAGACGTTGTTAGCGCAAATTGGCAACCGGAGCGAAACGGTGACGGGGACGGTCAACCCGCCGGTTTATTTTTCCACCGCCTACCGTCATGCCGGCATCGGAGAGTCGACCGGGTTTGACTACATCCGCACCGGCAACCCGACGCGCAAAATCGTCGAAGAAGCGATCGCGAGACTGGAAGGCGGCGACCAAGGTTATGCGTTCAGCTCCGGCATGGCCGCCATTCAGACGGTGCTCGCCTTGTTTGAGAGCGGAGACGAGTTTCTCGTATCGGCCGACCTTTACGGCGGCACGTACCGCCTGTTTGAGCGCGGCTGGCGCAAGTACGGTCTTGGGTTCCATTACGTCGATTTTACCGATCTCGCTGCGGTGGAAGCGTGTATCACCGAAAAAACGAAAGCGATTTTCTTGGAAACACCGACGAACCCGCTTATGCATGAGACCGATATCCGCGCCGTCTCCGAGCTCGCCAAGCGGCACGGGCTTTTGTTGATCGTTGACAACACGTTTTATACACCGGTGCTTCAACGCCCGATCGAACAAGGCGCCGATATTGTCATCCACAGCGCCACGAAATATTTAGGCGGCCATAACGACGTCTTGGCTGGCCTTGTCGTCGCCAAGGGCGAGGAGCTCTGTCAACGCCTGGCCGAGTATCAGAACGCCATCGGCGCGGTTTTGTCGCCGTTTGATTCGTGGCTGTTGATTCGCGGGATGAAAACGCTGGCGCTGCGGATGCGCCAACATGAAGAAAACGCCAAGCGCATCAGCGCCTTTTTGCGCGAACATGAAGATGTCACCGATGTGTTGTATCCGGGAAGAGGCGGGATGCTGTCGTTCCGGATTGCCGATGAAAAGTGGGTGAACGGGTTTTTAAAAAGCTTGCGCCTCATTACGTTCGCGGAAAGCCTGGGCGGAGTCGAAAGCTTCATCACGTACCCGGCGACGCAGACGCATGCGGACATTCCTGAGGAAATCCGCATCCAAAACGGTGTTTGCAACCGGCTGCTCCGTTTCTCGGTCGGCATTGAGCACGCTGACGATTTGATCGCCGACTTGGCGCAGGCATTGAAAAACATGAAAGAGGTGTAAGCGATGGAACGGGAATGGGCGTTTTCGACGAAACTGCTCCATAACGAATGGAAAGTCGACCGCGAGACGGGGGCGGTGAGCGTGCCGATCCAGCACGCCTCCACGTTCCATCAGTTCGATTTCGATTTATTCGGCAAATACGACTACAGCCGCTCCGGCAACCCGACGCGCGAGGCGCTCGAGGAAACGATCGCGGCGTTAGAAGGCGGCGTGCGCGGGTTTGCGTTCGCCTCTGGCATGGCGGCTATTTCAACGGCGTTTTTGCTTCTCTCAAAAGGCGACCACGTGCTCGTGACCGAAGACGTCTACGGCGGCACGTACCGGATGATTACGGAGGTGCTCGGCCGCTTTGGCATTGAATATACGTTTGTCGATATGACCGATTTGCGCGCCGTCGCCGAAAACATCCGGCCGAACACGAAAGTCATTTATATGGAAACGCCGTCCAATCCGCTGTTAAAAGTGACCGATATTCAAGGCGTCGTCAAGTTGGCGAAGGCGCATGGCTGTTTGACGTTCCTTGACAACACGTTCATGACGCCGGCGCTGCAGCGGCCGCTTGACCTTGGCGTCGATATTGTCCTTCACAGCGCCACGAAATTTTTAGCCGGCCATAGCGACGTCGTCGCAGGATTGGCGGTGGTGAAAGATGAAGAATTGGGAAAAGAGTTGTACAAACTTCAAAACGCGTTTGGTGCTGTCCTTGGCGTCCAAGATGCGTGGCTTGTGCTGCGGGGATTAAAAACGCTCCACGTTCGGCTGAAGCAGTCGTCTGAATCAGCGGCCGCCATCGCCAAGTATTTGGCTTGTCATCCAAAGGTCGAAGAAGTGTATTATCCGGGGCTGGATAACCACCCAGGCCATGACATCCAGCGCCATCAGGCGGCCGGGTTTGGCGCTGTGCTGTCGTTCCGCTTAGCCGATGAAGAAGCGGCTCGGACGTTCGTCCGAAACGTCCGCCTGCCGGTGTTTGCTGTCAGCCTTGGGGCGGTCGAGTCGATTTTATCGTACCCAGCGAAAATGTCGCATGCCGCTATGCCAAAAGAAGAGCGGCTCCGGCGCGGCATTACCGACGGCTTGCTGCGGTTGAGCGTTGGGCTTGAGGATGTGAACGATTTGATCCGCGATTTCGAGCAGGCGTTGTCGTTTGTGAAAGAGCGGCCGTCCGTCCCATCCACCTAGCAAGGCGCCGCACGGTATGCCCCTTGCGACGGGGGCGTACCGTTTGCACTGTTTGAAAGGAAGAAAGACGCAGCCTGAACCGTGCTTCGTGCTAGAAAGAAGGTTTGGACAGCGCTAATTAGGAAACCGCTGTGGACGAAGGCAAAAGTTGTTGTTCTACATATTGTAAAAACACATCGACAATTTCTTCATCCCATTGTGTCCCTTTTCCGTTCGTTAAAATGTCGGCAGCTTGGCGAATATCCATGCCTTTTCGGTACGGGCGGTCCGAAGTCATGGCATCAAACGCATCCGCGACGGCAATAATATTTCCAAATAACGGAATCTCGTCGCCTGCTAAGCCATCCGGATATCCCTTGCCATCGATGCGTTCGTGATGGGAGCGAATGCCGGGCAAAAGCGGTTCGATCGGTTCGATCGGCCTGACTTCTCGCAAAATGGCCTCCCCGAGGGCGGGGTGCTTTTTGATCCAGGCAAATTCGTCATCGCTTAATTTTCCGTCTTTAAGCAAAATGGCATCAGGAATGCCGATCTTTCCAATGTCATGCAGCAGAGCGGAGCGATACAAGGCATCCAGCTGTTCATCCGGAAGGGAAAGCTTTTCCCCAATCGCGAGCGCGTAACGGGCCACGCGCAGCGAGTGCCCCGCCGTATATGGATCGCGGGCGTCAAGCGCCGCCGTCAAGACGGTGATAAAGCTGTTGAGAAGCTCTTTGTTCATTTGGTCGCGGCTATGCACAGCATTGATCATATGGTTGAATCCTCGAAGCAAATAGGCAAATTCATCGGTATACACATTGTGGGCGACGGGTTTATACGTTTCGTTTTCCGCCCATTTCATATGAGTTAACAGCACGCTGACCGGCTCGTTGATTTCGTCAACTAACAAGCGAGTCAAGAAAACGGAAAATGCGATCGAAAACAGCAAAATAACGGCCGCCCACGGCCAGTATGACCAGTGGGATGCGTTCGGCCCTGTAAGCGACCATTTGATTTCGGTTGCTAGGCTGAACAATAAGACAGGAAATGTACTGCTGAACAAGACCGTCAGCTGCAATTTTGTTTTGAGTGACACGGGAAGCGGCGGATGCCTTTCATCGATCCTGCCAGCCTTCGTAAGCAAATACGCCATCAGCGGCCGGCAAGTTTTCGTTGTCAAGAAAAATTCAATCAACGCATGGAGCGACGCGATCAAAATGGCGCCGATAAAGGCGTACAAGATGTATCGATACGGAAGGGATAGCACATGGTGATGGATGCATAAAGCCGTCAGCCCCATGCCGGGAATCGACAACCCGAACAAATGTGGACCTAAAATGCGGCGCACCGCCAATATCGGCAAGCGGCGCGTTTGTTCCAGGGCCTTCGCGGCCAACCTCTCGTCCGGCTGTTTGGCAGCGAAAAATTGCCGAATCGGCGCCAAATCGCGGCGAAAAACGATCCACTCGGCCGCTCCCATGACCATTGTCGACAGCAACAAAATCCCTACCAGCCACTTTCCCTCCTGAAAGGAAACGCGGAGCGTCGTCAGCATTAATGTCGCACCAACGATGCCGACAGCGATGGCCGATCCAGTGATGTAATGGCGCAGCAGCTGGTGTACGAATGAACGATACATGTTTTTCCGCCTTTCTTCTAAGACTATGGGCTTATTTCTAATATACTGATTCTCGTTTGATAGAACAATGAGAATGTAATAGAAAAATGCGATGAACCCCCGCTGTAAGATCTCTTCCTCCGTGTTGGTTATTTGTCCGTCTGTGTGCCAATTAACATATTCGACTTCGCCGCCTCGCTTGGCCTTGATCGTTACGCCATCTCGACCGCCAGCCCGCAGCTTGACACCGACTTGATCGAAACAGCGGCCTTCGCTAAACAGCAACGCCGCCGCATCATCAAGCAATACGAAACCATCCGCTGCCGGTGCACCCAGTTCCTTCTTGTGCTGTTCGAGCGTGGGCTAGAGGTGCGCTTCTTCTTTTTTCACAATGAACACTATTTTTTTAAAAAAAGAAGTTGACAATCCGTATGTCTGTCTATATAATTAAAAATGTGTTCAACAGCGAACAATAACATATGATTCCGTAGCTCAGCTGGGAGAGCGCCACCTTGACAGGGTGGAGGTCGCTGGTTCGAGCCCAGTCGGAATCATCGAGCGAAATCCCTTGAGCTGGAAGGCTTCAAGGGATTTTTTATTTCATTTTGGCCGTCATTCGTTATGTTGGGTGACTTCGTGTGATTTTGAGAGCATTCCTTTTTGTAGAATGTCGAATCGTTCGTTAATTGTTCTGAATTGTGAAATGAAGGTGTGTGGGAAAGGAGGAGAGCCGCTTTGATCAAAGCCATTATTTTTGATTTTGACGGTTTGATTGTAGATACAGAAACAGCTTGGTTTGAGGCTTATAAAGAAGCGATGAATGTCTATGGTATGGATTTGCCTCTTGAACGTTTTGTTGAATGTGTCGGATCGGATAATGCGCCCCTTTATGAATTTGTCCGACAGCAGCTGGGGGAAAACTGCAACATCGAAGAAATTGAAGCGAAAGCCGCAAGCTTTTATCAGATAAAGATGAAAACCCCTCAGGCGCGTGAAGGGGTGAAGGACTATTTAGAAGAAGCAAAGCAATTGGGCTATAAAATAGCGATTGCTTCAAGTTCTAGAAAAGAGTGGGTGATTCATTATTTAAATAAGCTCGGGCTGCTGTCCTATTTTGAAGTGATTATGACAAGTGAAGATGTGGAGAAAATCAAACCCGCTCCTGACTTGTATCAAAAAGCGCTCGCTGCTTTAGATGTCCGTCCTGATGAAGCAGTCGTTTTTGAAGACTCTTTAAATGGGCTTCAAGCGGCCTTGGCCGCGGGAGTCAAGTGTGTCATTGTGCCCAATCCAGTCACACAGTCTTTAGCTTTCGAACAATACGACTTGCGGCTCAATTCGATGGCAGAAAAGCGTTTAGCGGAAGTGATCGAGCTGATCGAAGGATCATGATGGTCTTCGTGTACTATTGCTCGTTTGACTTTTGTTGCAAAACGAAAAGGCAAGGGACAGAAAAGAAATGAAAAATCATCAAACAAGGACCGTATACCTCATATCCGGCCCTGCTGGAGTCGGCAAGTCAACGATCTCAACAGCGTTGGCCAATACATTAGCGCATAGCGCGTATATTTCCGGCGATGACATCAGCCATATGCATATCAATGGACGGAAAAAACCGTGGGAAAGTAAAGAGGAACTTTCATTAATTTGGGATAATATTCTGAGTCTTGTGAGGAATTTTGTCCAATACGGCAATGATGTGGTAGTGGATTATATTGCCTTCCCCCAAGAAGCAATATGGTTGTCTGAAAATGTAAAAGATTTAAACGCAACGGTGATGTATGTTGTTTTGTGGGCAGATGCGAAAACGTTAATGCAAAGAGATGGAATGAGAGCTCCGGAACAACAAATGGGGGAACGCTGCCTCATTTTGCTGAATGAGTTTCATGCCTCAGGATTTGATCGAAAGCATCTTTTGGATACTAGCGAAAAAAATAGCGATGACATCGGCCATATCGTTTGCGAGATTCTGAATAGTCAAAGGTTTTGTGTTCATGAAACTTCTATGCATATTAAGGGGGAGAGGTTCATGCCATTAAAAGCAGGGGACGTCATGACGTTTGAGCGGACGTTTACGGTCGAGGATGTGAAGCGGTTTACGGAAGTTTCGGGTGATCGAGGCGTTCACCACGTTACTCCGGATGAACAGGGAAGGTTTGTCGTTCAAGGGTTGCTGACGGCGACGCTGCCGACAAAAATAGGTGGGGATTATAATGTCCTAGCCCGGACGATGAACTTTGCGTTTTTGCGTCCTGTGTTTACGGGAGATACAATCCGCTGTGACGTGAAAATTGAAAAATATGAACAGCTGGAAAACCACCGCATCGCCATCGCGGCTTCATTTGTCTGCACGAACCAGCATGGAAAAGCGGTGTTGACAGGTGATTTTGCGGGGGTGATTATGCAACTGTGATTCAATCGAGATCCGGATTTAATGAACACTGTGCCTGTCATCTGTCGAACTTAGAATAATATTTGGCGCCATGATATAATGGAAACAAAAAGCAAATGGAGTGAAGGCGCGATGACAACGCCGGAGTTTTCAAATCACAACTACACGTATGAAGATTATCTAAAATGGGACGGACAATGGGAATTGATTGACGGCGTGCCATATAGTATGGCTCCTTCTCCTTCGTTTACCCATCAGTATATTGTTGGTGAGTTGTATGCGGCGTTGCGGGATTATTTTCAACAGCAAGGATGCATAGTGGTCGTGGCCCCTTTTGATGTCATATTTGCTTCAAGCCTTGATGGCAAATCTGTGAAAAATGTGGTGCAGCCCGATATTTCCGTTATTTGTAACCGAGAGAAAATTACAGAAAAGGGATGCGTGGGCGCCCCTGATTTAATCGTAGAAGTGTTGTCTCCGAGTACGGCGTTAAAAGACCGAAATGAAAAATACAAATTATATCAACGGTTTGAAGTAAAAGAATACTGGATGGTTGACCCGCTGCATCGAACCGTCGAGGTGTACGGATGGCATAACGGAGTATATGAAAAAAGGGAAGTATTTGGAGAACAAGATGTGCTGGTTTCTTTTCTGCATCCAGATTTAAAGGTTTGCCTGAATGATGTGTTTCAGCGGTTATCATAAACGCGTATATGCCCACATGTTTAGAGCGGCTGTGGAAACGGACGCCCCATCTGGCGGTGATGGGGGCAAGTTCATCGTGGCGGGGACACGGGAGTTGCGTTACAGATGGAGAGGCTATTGCTGCTGGGAGAGCTTGCGGATTTGAAATAAGTGCTTGAACGCTCTCCCACCTACGCTCACGCTTCGAGGTGGGAGATTCTTGGGAACAGCCGCCCCACGGCAGGCTGTCAACCAAGCCATCCCCGTGCGTCCCACGGTTGGGCTGCCTTACTTACAAAGACAGCAAACGAAGCCCTTCATTCAGGATATTCCGGGCGGCGTTATGGTCCCGGTCATGTTCGGCTCCGCAGGTTGGGCACACCCACTCGCGGATGTCGAGCGACTTCACCTCCATTTGTCGATGCCCGCAGCACGAGCACAATTGGCTCGATGGAAAGGTGCTGTGGACACGGACCACCGTCCGCCCGTACCATTTCGCTTTTTTTGCATGTTCTGCACGCGCAAGTCCTCCACGCACACCACTTGGTTTTCGCGGATGAGGCGGGTGGACAGTTTGTGCAGGAAATCGTTCCGACAGTTGGCGATTTTCTCATGAAGCTTGGCCACTCATCCCCCCACTTACGCTCACGCGTGGAAGTGGGGGTCTTCTCGGCGCGAGATGATAAAACGGTTATTGACTGGAGCGTGAACGATTCCCGCTTAGCTTTGCTTGAAGCGGGAGGCTTCTTTCGGAACGATATGAAATGTTTGCGCGATTTCTTGCAATGTTTCCGACAAATTCGCTAATGATTGGGCTGATGATGTAATCTCTTCCATTGAAGCGACCTGTTCTTCAGCGGAAGCAGCCATTTCTTTAGACGTTTCCATCGTTTTTTCGGCTGTGGCTGCTAGTTCAGTAATGGTTGAATCCAATTCTTGAATGCCTGCTGAGAGCTGCTGTACGGACGCGGATACGTCTTCTAATTGTGCCGAAATCGTTTTGGTGTTTTTCAAAATGACATGAAACTTTTGGGACGTTTCTTGCGACGTGTTCATTCCGCTTTGAACGTTTTGAATGACGTCTCCCATGATCTGGGCAGTGTTTTCGATATCTTGCTGTATGCGAGCAATTAAATGAGCAATCTGTTTCGTTGACTCTTGGGACTGTTCGGCCAGTTTTCTCACTTCATCGGCGACCACCGCAAACCCCGCTCCGTGTTCTCCAGCTCTTGCCGCTTCAATCGCGGCGTTTAAAGCGAGGAGATTCGTCTGTTCAGCGATTTGGTTGATGATGTTGACGATCGATTCGATTTCTTTTGACCGCTCCTGAAGGGAGCGAATGACTTTTTCTGATTGGAGGACAGACTGTTGAATGGCGTTCATCTGTTCTACGGTTTTTTCCACAGATTTTCCCCCATCCTCCGCTTGGGCAATCATATGGACAGACAAATCGGCTATGGCTGTCGAACGATCTACGATACTGGCCACTCCTTTTGCCATTTGTTCCATGGATGCGGCCGTTGCGTCTGTTTTGCTGCTCTGGATGTCTGCCCTGTTCGCTACTTCTTGAATGCCTGCGGAAACTTGTTCGGTCGACAGAACGGTTTGTTCCGCGCTGGCTGTCAGTTCCTCGGCAGCTGCGGCGACTTGCTCTGACGCGGCTGTGACGCGTGCGAGCAACTCGGAAAGGTTGTCTCTCATTTTATTGTAGCTTTCAACAATTTGTCCGATTTCATCGCGTGCACCATCGTTCAGTGTGACAGTAAAGTCTCCTTCCCCGGCTTGCTGGAGCGCCTTGGAGACAGCATCTAATCTGACGCGGATGTGTCGTGTGAACCAAACCGTAACGCTTGCAGCGATCGCTAATACGGCAACAGCAGAAAGAAGCAGCATTCTGAAAAGCGAAGACACTACCGTGTTCACATGTTTTTGGGGAATTCCGACATAAAACATCCCTATAATCTCCCCATTATGGCTCTTAATAGGCATATATGCCGCTTGATACCATTCACCTAAAATTTCGACTTCCCGGAAAAAGGTGCCTCCTTCCTTTAACACTTTGTTGACGACTGGCTTTGGAGCCGTTGTGCCAATTGCTCGTTGGCCATGAAGGATGATATTAGTCGCTACTCGTGTATCGTTTTGAAAAATAGTGACCGTTCCGCCAATCATTTTTCCGATTTCGTCAACCAGCTGATTGTCGCCATTGATTTGGGTTTCTCCTTTATAGAGCATTCCGTCTTTTAACATCCAATTTCCTTTGTACTTCTCGTCTATGTAACGGTAAGCCAATATAAGGTTTGATTTGACTCTTTCCAGCGTTTCTTTTTTTATTCCTTCTTTGATCTGGATGCTTGCGACCGTCATAATCACTGTGGTCAATAAAACGATCGTACAGGAAAACATGACATTCATCTTTGTCCCCAGTTTGAACGATTTCAATAAACCTTCCCCCCCTAGTTTCTTCAAATATGTCTATAATTATAGTTATGAAGCCCTGCTTGATAAATAGTATTGCATTCCTAATCGTCTATGTTAGTTGATAAGGATAGCGTTTGCGTCTTTCGATACACGATCATGCATTTGATCGATAGCTGGGGGGCGCAATTTCCGGAAAGGCAGACAGCCTGCTTTTTTTGGAGATTCAGGAATGATAGAAAAGACTTTGATCCAATTTTATTTCTTTAAACTTCTATAAATAAAAGGGAATCTTAGTTTATTGCCATTTAATCATGAGGCGGGGGAATGCGCCTTGGCAACAGCAAATCCATTGACCGGTTTTTACACAAAAATTTTAGGATCCGCATCCAGGCAAAGTGGAAGTTATAAAAATTGAACCTATTGTAATTTCGTATCCTCTCGACAAAAATTGAGAAGATTTTTATCGAGAGGAAGTACTGAAAACGATCAACAGCTGCTATATAGTAAAAAATTTTAGTAAAAACATTGAATGTCTGTTATAATAATAATGGACAAAACTGAGTAGAATGGGGTAATGCACATGGCCACAATTCGCGACATTGCCAAACAAGCAGGCTATTCAATTTCAACTGTCTCGCGGGTGTTGAACAATGATCCAGATCTTTCGGTATCTGAGGAGACGCGGGAGAAAATTTATGAAGTAGCAGAAAAGTTGAACTACCGCAAGAAAACCATCAGAAAAGTGATTCGCAATATTGCTTTTTTATATTGGTTGACGGATAAAGAGGAATTAGAAGATGTGTATTACAAAACAATGAGGATGGAAATGGAAAAGCTGGCGAAAGAGTTTAATCTAGAGCTGCAGATGTATAAAATTTCAGATGGCATTGACCAAATTCCAGAGAACATTGAGGGGTTTATCGCCGTTGGAATTTTTTCGGATCGGGAACTTGAGCGTCTGCGATCGATTACGACGAATGGAGTATTTATTGATTTATCGCCCGACCCGCGCTGTTTTGATTCGGTGCGCCCGGATTTAACACAGATCACTGAGCGGGCGATCGACTTCTTTCTCGAGAAAGGGCATACGGACATCGGCTTTATTGGCGGGACGTATCCGAATCCGAATACAGGAAAGGATGAGATGGACTCGCGCGAGCGGGCGTTTCGAAATTATATGAAAGCAAAGGGGTTGCTCAAGGAAGAGTATATTTTTTGCCACCGAGGGTTTTCTTTTGACAATGGCTATGAACTCATGACCAAGGCGATTGAAACCCTGGGGGATCGATTGCCTACCGCGTTTTTTGTGGCGGCTGATCCGATTGCCGTCGGTTGCCTGCAGGCGTTGAATGAGCATCGCATTGCCATCCCTGACAGGGTGAGCGTCATCAGTGTCAATAACATCAGTATTACCAAATATGTTTCGCCGCCGTTGACGACATTTCATATTGATATTCATGAAATTTGCAAAAGTGCGATCGAGTTGTTGCTGGAGCGGATACAAAGAAAGAGAAAAATTGTCAAGACATTGCTGTTAGGGGCTGAACTCATCGTACGAAAAAGTACGAACTAGCCTCTTTTTTGTTTCGTAAATATTTTTATTAATTTTAGTAAAAAGTTGTTTACATTTTTTATTGTTGGTGCTATATTGAAGGTAGTTAAGCGTTTCCAAAAGAGAAGGAGGAATGGGGGAATGATGAGGAGTATTAGTAAACATCTTGCACTTGTGAGTGTGATGGCTTTTAGTTTGTCTTTAGCTGCATGTGGGCCTAAAGAAAATGCTAATCAAGGATCTCGTGCGGGAGAAAACAAAGAGAACAATGGAAAAGTAGAGCTCGTCGTTTGGGAAGACATTCAAAAAAGCGCGGGAATTAAAGATGCCATTGCCCAATTTGAAAAGGAAAACAATGTGAAAGTAAAAGTCATTGAGAAGCCGTATGCGAAACAAATTGAGGATTTGCGTTTGGACGGGCCGGCCGGCACTGGGCCGGATGTATTGACGATGCCGAGCGACCAGATTGGGACAGCCGTGACGGAAGGGCTCATTAAAGAATTGAATGTTGGTGAAGACATTCAATCGATCTACACGGAAGCCGCCATGCAGTCGCAAAAAGTAAACAACAAAGTGTATGGTCTGCCAAAAGCGGTCGAGACAACGACGCTTTACTACAACAAAGATCTCATCTCTGAAGAGGAATTGCCGAAAACGCTTGAGGAATGGTATGAGTATTCAAAGAAAGTGACAGATGGTAAAAAATTCGGCTTTTTGGCGCTGTTTGACCAGATTTACTACGCCCAAAGTGTGATGAGCGGATATGGTGGTTATATTTTTGGCAAGGACGAAAATGGGAATTATAATCCGAAAGATATTGGATTAAACAATGCCGGCGCTGTTGAAGGAGCTAAAATTATTCAAAAGTTTTATAAAGAAGGACTGTTCCCATCGGGGATGATTGGGGAGCAGGGGATTAATGTGCTCGAATCGCTGTTTACGGAAGGCAAAGCAGTAGCGATCATTTCTGGTCCGTGGAATATTGAGCCGTTCACAAAAGCAGGAATCAACTTTGGGGTGACGAAACTCCCAGCTTTAGAAAACGGAAAAAATATGAGCGCGTTTATTGGGGTAAAAAGCTACAACGTAAGTGCCTATTCAAAACATCCAGACCTTGCTGAGAAATTGGTCATCTTCCTAGCTAACGAAGAAAATTCGAAAAAGCGATATGAAGTGACAAAAGAGGTTCCTGCTGTCAAAGCTTTAGTGAATGATCCGATTGTGAAAAACAGCGAGGCCGCACGTGCGGTTGCCGAGCAGTCTCAGTTTTCTGAAATGATTCCGAACATTCCGGAAATGAACGAAGTATGGAAACCGGCTGATTCGGCATTACAAACGATTGCGACTGGAAAGGCGGAGCCAAAAGTAGCGCTGGATCAGGCAGTAAAAACGATTAAAGGGCAAATTGAGGCCAAACATAGCGGCAAATAAGGGGCGTCGCAAAAGGTCCTTGCGCCTTGTTATATCAAAGAGCCAAAGCGCAAGGGCCTAAGCCTTGGCCCATAAATGAATCGATCGTGATGGTGTTAAACAGCCGTTTTGTTTGACACCTTTTGTTTTCGAGAAAAAATGTGTTCGGATTTGCCAAGGAAAGAGGGGAAAAAGATGCCGCATCGGAAAATCGCATTGTTTTTATCCATCATTCCCGGCCTCGGTCAGCTTTACAATCGTCAATGGGCGAAAGGAATCTTATTTCTCGTTTTCTCTGTATCTTTTTTGATCGTCTTTGCCGATCTTTTCAATATGGGGTTTTGGGGGATTGTGACGCTAGGAACGGAAGTGCAGCGGGATAATTCGATCTTTCTTTTGGCGGAAGGAATTATTGCGGTGATTGTCGCTGTTTTCGGGTTAACTTTTTATTATTTTAATTTGCGGGATGCCTATAAAAACGGCGAGCGGAGAGACCGAGGGATTAGATTAAGCACTCTTAAGGAAGACTATCATCAGCTCATTGAGCAAGGCTATCCATATGTCATTAGCAGCCCTGCCTTTTTTCTCTTGATTTTTTCGGTGATTTTTCCTGTGTTGTTCAGCTTTGCATTAGCTTTCACGAACTATGATTTATACCATTCTCCTCCTGCCCGTTTGGTCGACTGGGTTGGTTTTGATACATTTTTGAAAATTTTCACGGTTGATATTTGGCGATCAACATTTTTTGATGTGTTGGCGTGGACCGTTGTTTGGACGGTTGTCGCCTCCACTCTTCAAGTGGCGATTGGAATTTTGTTGGCTGTTGTTGTCAATCAGAAAGACCTTCGCTTGAAGAACTTTTATCGTACGATTTTCGTTTTGCCATGGGCCGTGCCGGGGTTTGTCACGATTTTAGTGTTTGCCGGCTTGTTTAATGATAGTTTTGGAGCGATCAACCATACGATTTTAGCGGCGCTTGGCATCGATCCAATCCCTTGGATGACCGATGAGCATTGGACAAGGGTGGCGCTCATCCTCATGCAAGGATGGTTGGGTTTCCCATATGTGTTTGTCGTTACGACGGGCGTTTTGCAGTCGATTCCTGAAGAGCTGTATGAAGCAGCGACGATTGACGGAGCTTCCGTGTTTGCCAAATTTCGATATATTACATTGCCGATGGTGTTGTTGGCGATGGCGCCGATTATTATCACACAGTTTACATTTAACTTTAATAACTTCAACATTATTTATCTGTTTAATGGAGGCGGACCAGCTGTTCCGGGATCGACAGCGGGGGGAACGGATATTCTTGTGTCTTGGATTTATAAATTGACGATGCAATCAAGCCAATATGCGTTGGCTGCCGCTTTAACGATCTTGTTATCTTTGTTTGTCATGGGGATTGCGTTATGGCAATTTCGACGGACCAATTCTTTTAAAGAGCATTCCCGTTAGGAGCTTTTCCGGGGACTTGATCAAAAAAAGCCCTCTTGGTATGATGCAGGGGTGTCAAACAATACCTACCATCATGCCAAGGAGGACTTCAGATGAATTGTACACAAAACTATAAAATTGATCAAGTTACGGAACAAACGCTTGTCGTGGGCATCGATATCGCGAAACGAACCCACTACGCCTGCTTCGTGGATGACCGGGGGCGCGTGCTTCGCAAGTCGTTCCCGATCTTCCAGTCGAAAGAGGGGTTTCAGCAGCTGTATAAAGCGATTCAGGAGGMGATGCAAGCGTTTGGGAAGTCAGAGGTGATCGGCGCCGTGGCGCCGACCGGGCACCACTGGTTG
>NZ_MVKA01000060.1:0-9468 GCF_002042905.1 Geobacillus sp. LEMMY01 | reverse complement strand
GGCTATTTGTTTCTGTTGGCCTTGGCTATTTACCGCGTTTTTCAGCGCCGAGTGCGTCAGTTTATTACTCCAGAACACCCGTTGAAGGGTCCTGGAGGCCGCAAGCTGACCCGGCCGACGGGACAGGCGATTTTTCAGCTGTTTCAATATGTGAACGTCGTCCTGTTCAAGCTGCCGGATGGGCGCATCCAACGCTCACTGGATCGCTCCCTCACCCCTGATCAGCGAAGGATTCTGCAGGGATTGGGCATGGATGAGAGCATCTACGTGTAACGTGATACGGAACGACCAGCGATGGTAAAAAAAGGATTGCCATCGCTCGTTGTGTTGGTCAGAAAGTTATTCTGAAAAACGAAATAAAAAATCCTTTCTTTCAACCCTGTTAGGGTGCGAAATGTGAGGTATAATTTATTACCAATATTAATTATTTTTTGCGGGAAAGGTTTAGACAATTTCTTCTCAGAAATGATTTGACCATTATTCAAGTCTACAACCATAAGCTTATTTGTATATCTTTCAGGATTTTTTACCCATTCTGGCCTTGGCCCGTAAGAAAATCCTGTAAAAACACAGTACATTTTGTTATCTTCAATCACAAAATCACTTGGTGGTAATTCAATATTATCTTTAATGACAGGATGAAAGGAAAGGGATGCATCATTAATTTGTATCCTATATACGTTGCTATGCTCACTGGATTTACCACCAGAATTTATAGTGATGAAAATTTCATTTTTGTAATGTTTAATTGTACTGACCATTCCACTGGTAAATGTCAATTTTTCTACTTTCCCACTAGACACATTAACAACAAAAAAAGGCATGCCTTCTCTAAATATTTCAGATGAAGCCATGTAAACTTTTTGCTTTAGTACCGCATAAGACGACGGAACATGCGGCAACTTTAACTTCTTTTCCACATGACCACTCGAAAGATTGATGATAAGCATCGATGGTTTAGTTCCCATATATGTACCATCATCTATTGCATAAACTCGATTTCCTTCTATAGAAAAGCTTTGAAATTTATTTTTATTTTCAATTTCTTTGACTATATTCATCTTTTTATCAAGAAAAATTAATTTGCTATCTCCATCAGCAAGTGCAACAAAGGCTGGGTTCACCTTCAGTTTTGTATCGTTTCGGGAGACAGTTTCTTTCAATTTCTCACACCCAACCATTAAAAACAAACAGATGCAATAAATGAAAATCATGATTTTCTTCATTATACAGCCCCTCGTAAATAAGTGTTCATGAAAATAGGACTACTTAAAACCTCGTTCACTTGGAACAATGGGGTCACACGATTGACCTGGAGAACCCCATCCATCCCGGGCTCCATCCTTCCCTGTTGAATGACGATGCGTTGGCTCGTCGTCTCGACCGCCTGTATAAGGACAGCATTCACCACATCATTAGCGCTTGCTTGATTCATATTTACCCAAAAGAGGACTTTCTCCCCGAGTCTTCACGCCGATGCGACGAACAAGAACCCTTTACAGCGCATATGAATCGGCCTCGCTAGAATCCCTGTAGGTCCACACACGGTGACAACCGCCGTACGAGCATTAGCTGAGGCCGATTCGGTCAACATCCCGCGGAGCGACCCCTTTACGTTGGCCGAGAGAAACAGTGCCACGCACCGGGTTCGAGAAACCTCCTCCACCTATGAAGGCCACCCGGTTGTTTAGTGCAAAATAACAGTGCAGAAATGTGCACTATTTGGTTTTCTTTATCGTGATCATCTTTTTTGTTAAGCACATTTTGTGATGAAGATCCAAAAATATAGTTTCTAAAAGGCCGGTGATTTTTAATGAAAAAGCGGCTCACCCTAACTCTTTTTTTCAATGAGATAAGCCTTTTCAGAGCTGTTCTCGTTTCTGATCAAATACCGCCGATTTGAGCAAAAAACTAGTTTTTCACTAGCCTTCTAAAGATTATTTTACCATCAAGTATTGCGTATTAATCAGCAGAGTCATGAACCGGTTGCAAATATTTTAGTATCTCCGTCTTGATAAATATCATCCGGATAAACGTATAACCCGCCATCGTAATCCAAATCACGATTCCCCATATCATAATACGCTTTCCAAGCTAATTTGCTACAATACCACGTGCTGGTATCCGACTTGTAAGAACCTACAAATTTGTATGGTTCTCCTAATTGGTTTCTAATGTAATTACGGGCAAGGGTTCTAAATTGCTGTTCTAAAGTATAGACATATAAACCGACGGCTTGGTCGTAGTTTCTAAATTTCCTTGCCGTGGAATAGTGGACATTACTTTGTCCGTCACCAGGTTGGTTTTCTACATTCGCTTCAATGAATGCATATGAATCTAAACTACCAGTATAATAAGTACCGTCCCATACAGCGGCATGACGATAATACCCCCATGCTACTGAACCATCATGTACTACAATAACCCGTGGTGCTAGATAAACTTGATCAAGCATAAAAATAGCCCTTGCTGGCGGATCTCCAGTAGAATGAAAGTGTCACCCAACATTCGAAAGGAGAGATCCCCCATGCAAGAGCACTTTCATTTTACTACAGATCCAGCCAAACTTCAAAAACAATATGCCGCCATTTTCTGTTTTGTTTCTGCCCAACTGTCGTTGATTCAAATGTATCTTCATCGCCGCAATCGTCACTTGGTCAAGCAAGAAGACGAAGGTGGTCATCGCCGTTCACCTTTTAGGAAAGTTGCTTGGCTTTTCTTCCGAACGAGCCTGGCATCGCTTTGTCACGGGAAATTTGTTCACAAACGGCTCGTTTCTTGAACGCTCCCGATACAACCGCCGCTGCCGAGCGCTTGGCTTCGCGGTCAAATGGATTCGTCATGAACTGGCGAAACGTGGCCAACAYCATGCTAGACATTGTCGACAGTTTGCCTCTTCCGTTGTGCCATCCCGCGAGAATGCAGCGCGTCAAGCGATTTCGAGGGATCGCGGATATGGGATATTGTGCTTCCAAAAAGCAATGGTACTACGGTTTCAAGCTGCATCTTCAAGTGACCAATCAAGGGCTGGCCATGGGTGATGTCGTGACGGAAGCGTCCTGCTGCGACGTCAAAGCCGCTGAAACGGTGATGACTCAAATCCCTCATCCTGACAACTTTGGGGACAAAGGGTACATCAGCCACGCTCTTCGAGAAAAGCTGTACGAAGAACACCAATCCGCGTTCTGGACACCGTCTCGACACAATCAAAAGCACGGCCCATCCAAGGCATGGGAAGAATGGATCAGGAAAAAACGCAAAGTCATCGAGACGGTGTTTTCGATTCTCGTAGACCAATACCGGATCACCGACATTCGAGCGAATTCCATTGCCGGGTTTGAAGTGGCGCTCGATGGCATCTTGTTGGCTTATTCCTTGGTCACACTAGGGCTGGTTGAGCGCTGACGCTCAACTAGCACCACGGGTTTTATATACTTTCAATTTTGATTTCCGCATCATCGCTTCCATCTCATCGTCCCCCTTCTCCCTAAACAACCAAAAAACAGGTATAATGGAAAACGGAACAACACGCCATATCCAGCGGAAAAGGGTAGGGGGGCACGATGTGGAACATTTTGCTCATTGAAGACGACGTCACATTGTTTCAAGCAATCAAACAACGTCTCGAACAATGGTCATACAACGTTTACGGCATCCGCGATTTCGGTCGTGTGATGGAAGAGTTTTCTGCTTACAAGCCGCACTTGGTGATCATCGACATCCAGCTGCCGAAATTTGACGGGTTCCACTGGTGCCGCCAGATTCGTGCTCATTCGAACGTCCCGATTTTGTTTTTATCATCGCGCGACCACCCGACTGATATGGTCATGTCGATGCAGCTTGGGGCTGATGATTACATCCAAAAGCCGTTTCATTTCGATGTGCTGATCGCCAAAATCCAAGCGCTGCTCCGCCGCGTGTACAACTACAATGCCGGACCCGTTCAGCTGCAAACATGGTGCGGGGCAACGGTCGACTATGAAAAAAGCACAGTCTCAAATGAACACGGAACAGTGGAGCTGACGAAAAACGAGCTGTTGATTTTGAAACATTTATTGGCCAAGAAAAACCAGATCGTTGCTCGGACGGAGCTGATCAAACGGCTATGGGAAGACGAACGGTTTGTCAGCGACAACACGCTGACCGTCAACGTCAACCGCCTGCGGAAAAAACTCGACGAACTCGGTTTGGGCCGCTTCATTGAAACGAAAGTTGGGCAAGGCTATATGGCTACGGAAGAAGGGAGCCACTGATGATCAAAGACTATTTGTGGGAACGAAAAAGCTGGATGGCCCTCTTTCTCTTTCTGGAGCTGTTCATCCTGTTTGTCGCTTATCTGGATCCGACGATTCCGCTCTCCTCCATCCTTTACATCGTCTTTTTAACGACTATCATCTTTGTTGTCTTTGTCATCATCCGTTGGAAAAAAGAAACGGCATTTTATCAACGTTTGCAAGAGTGGGAGCGCGGCCTCGATCCCGTCTCTGCCCTGCGGGCGGCAAGCCCACTGGAGAAGATCGTCGAACGCGTCCTCGCCAGCCAAACGGACCAATGGAAACAGGAACTGAAAGAACACCTCGCCACGTTGGAACAAGAGAAAGATGAACTGTTGTCATGGATTCACGAAATGAAAACGCCGCTGACGGCCATGCGGCTCATCATCGAACGGGTCGGGGACGAAAACACGAAAGCGCAACTCTTGTACGAATGGCTGCGCATTCATCTGCTTCTTGATCAGCAACTTCATCAACGACGGCTTCCACACATAGAAAACGACTTATATATCGAACAAGTCGAACTTGAGCCACTTCTCATCAATGAGATTAAACCGCTGCAATCGTGGTGTATGCAAAAAGGCATCGGCTTTGACCTTCAATTGGACGTCCGCTCCGTCCTGAGCGATGCCAAATGGCTTTCTTTTATCATCCGGCAAATCATCACGAATGCGGTGAAATACAGCGAGTCATCTGACATTGTCGTGAAAAGCTTTATGAAAAACGGCCATGCCCGCTTGCAAATTCAAGATTTCGGCTTGGGCATTGATCCAAAGGACTTGCCGCGCATTTTCGAGAAAGGATTCACCTCCACCACCGAACACCAAAATGAAGCGGCGACGGGGATGGGGCTGTATTTGGCGAAAAAAGCCGCCAAACCGCTTCTTCTTGACTTTCATGTCGAATCCACGCCCGGACGCGGAACGACATTTACGATCATATTTCCGCAAGAAAATGACATCATCCGCACGCACCGCATGTGACAATTTTGTCACACGCGGTTTCGTTTTGTTCGGCCCAACGCAGGAAAAAACCAACCCCATTGCTTATGATAGAAACGAAGGAGGGAAAACGAGATGGTCATATTGGAAGCAACCAACATCCACAAAACGTACGGAACGAAAAAGAACCTACAAGAAGTGCTCAAAGGCATCGATCTGCGTGTGGAGAAGGGGGAATTTCTCGCGATCATGGGGCCTTCCGGATCAGGGAAAACGACGCTCCTCAACGTTCTTTCCTCAATCGACCGGGTGAGCGAGGGCGCTATTTTCATCGAAGGAAACAACGTCGTCGCCATGAAAGACCGAGAGCTGGCAGAATTTCGCAAACGCCATGTCGGATTCATCTTTCAAGAGTATCATTTGCTTGACACGCTGACGGTAAAGGAGAACGTCCTTTTGCCTTTATCGATTACGAAAACGCCCAAGCGAGAAGCGGAAAAGAAATTTGCAGAATTGGCGGCTGAACTTGGCATTATTGACATCCAAAACCACTATCCAAGCGAAATTTCTGGTGGGCAAAAACAGCGCGCTGCCGCGGCGCGGGCGTTCATCCATGAACCGAGCATCATTTTTGCCGATGAGCCGACGGGCGCACTCGATTCAAAATCGGCTTCCGATTTATTGCACAAGCTGCAACAACTTAATAAAAAACGGAAGACGACAATCATCATGGTCACCCACGATCCGGTCGCCGCCAGTTTCTCAGGCCGTGTCGTTTTTATCAAAGACGGACAATTGTATACGCAACTGTATAAAGGAACGGAAACGCGGCAGCAATTTTTCCAAGCCATTATGCAAACGCAAGGCGTGCTGGGCGGTGTTCGGCCATGAGCATGAAGCAACTCCTGTTCCGCAACTTGAAACAAAACATCCAACATTATTATTTGTACGTGTTTGCCTTGATGTTTGCTTCCGCCTTGTATTTCGCGTTCGTGACATTGCAGTACGATCCATCGCTTGATGCCATCAAAGGGGGAGTGAAAGGCGCGGCGGCCGTCCGCACAGGCGCGGTGCTTCTTATCGTGATTGTCGCCGTCTTTCTTTTGTACGCCAACGCCCTGTTTATCCAACGGCGCGGCCATGAGATCGCTCTTTTGCAGCTGATCGGCATGACGAAACGAAACATCTTTTTTATGCTGGCGGCCGAAAACGTCATTCTTTATTACGGCACACTGATCATCGGCATATTGGTGGGATTTGCCGCTTCCAAGCTGTTGATGATGATTTTGTTTAAAATCATCGATATTCCGCTAGCGGCATCTCTTTCCTTTTCTGGCCGAGCATTGGTGCAAACGTTGATTGTGTTCAGCGTGATTGATGTCCTCATGATGGGGATGAACTGCTTGTTTCTCAAAAAACAGACGATTTTATCCTTGTTCCGCACTACATCCACAACCGAAGCAAAACACGTATCCGTATGGAACATGGTCGTGGGGATGGTGGGGATCATCCTCATCGGCAGCGGCTATGGTATATCGACGAAATTGTTTAGCAGCGACTGGAAGAGCGTTCAAGGATTATTCATGGCCATGGCGTTCATTTTAGGCGCTGTCATCATCGGCACCTATTTGTTTTTCAAAGGAACGATCAGCTTTCTGTTCCACCTATGGCGGAAACAGAAAGATGGCTATTTGTCGATCAACGACGTGCTATCGGTATCGTCGCTCATGTTTCGCATGAAATCGAACGCGTTGCTGCTTACGATCATCACGACCGTGTCGGCCATCGCGATCGGGTTGATTTCGTTAAGCTATATTTCCTACTATTCCGCCGAACGATCCGCGCAAAACTATGTCGCCGCCGACTTCGCGTTTACGGACAAAAAAGATGCCGCCCGTTTTACGGCGGCGCTGCGATCTCATGATATTCGCTATCGGGAAACGATTATCGATGTCATCGAAGCACCGACTGATATTTCGATGATTTTGGACATCGCTGATCAAAGCCGGCTCCAGTTTCAGCCGTCCGCCGCGCCGCTATCGGTGATCAGCGACACAAGTACAGGCCGCATCGATGTCAAGCCTGGGGAAGCGCTGCTGACGGGATATCAGGACATGCTCCGTCAATTCTTGCCGTTTAAAGAAACGGGAACGATTCGCTTAGAAGAAAACGGCCGCATGGTCCCGCTTCATTACCTTGGGATGAAAAAAGACTATTACGTCAACTATCATTTCACGTACGGCATGCCGACAGTCATCGTCGACCAAACGATGTTTGATCGTTTGCAAAAAGAAACCGATCCACAAAAGAAAAAGGTGCATATCGGAATTCATCTGACTGACGAAATAAATATTGAACGGGCTGATCAGTTGTTTCAACGCATGGAGTTTTCCTCCATCGCCGATTCGCGCCTGATGATGAGCCGCCACCAAAAGCAGACGTTCGGATTGATCATGTTTGTCGTCACCTTTTTAGGACTCGCCTTTTTGGTCACATCCGGCTGCATTCTTTACTTCAAGCAAATGGGCGCCGGAGAAGAGGAACGGCCGAACTACACGATTTTGCGCAAATTAGGATTCACCGAAAAAGACTTGCTCGGGGGCATTCGGCGGAAACAGCTGTTCTACTTTGGCATTCCGTTGCTGCTCGGATTGTCCCATAGCTATTTCGCCGTCCGCTCCGGCTGGTTCTTTTTCGGCACCGAACTGTGGACGCCGATGTTGACCGTGATGGCGATGTACACGGCCTGCTATTCGCTGTTTGGGGTGTTGTCTGTTCGTTATGACAAACAGCTGATTCGCAAGGCGCTATGAACAAGAGGCTGACGCCAAAACATGGGCTGTTGGCGTCAGTCCCCTTATTGCCGCTCACACTTGGCACCCTGACAGGGGGGAAGGAATGAACCGAAAAAAGTTCTCCACAAAATCTTGACTGACTCACAGCAAATTAAGCTGTCGCTTCTGATTGAAAAGAGGTATAATGATCATAAAACAGGGAGAGTAGAAAAATGGCCGGAGGCATATCGTATCACGCAAAGGACATTTTGTTTAAGTCGTTAAGCGAATTGTACCAAAACCAGGCGCTCGATGTGTATGGACTGCATGGGCTGCCTAGAATTAAAGCGCTTTTGCCGAATGAATTCCCTGCTGTGCGAGCAGATGAAAAACGTTCCGACACGTTGTTTCTTCTTGAAGACGCTTCGATCCTCTTACCAGAATACGAAAGCAACCAACGCTTCATTGACAATCATTTAAAGTACCTCGATTATGCTTACCGAATTTTGCACACATACTATAAACAAGAAAAGCAAATTAAGCCAATTCGCATCGTTGTCATTTACACAAGCGACGTCACAAGCGCCCACGAACAATTGCACGCTGGGGATGTATTGATTTCTTCGAAAGCCGTCTTGCTTTGCGAATATAACGGAGATGCGATTTTTCATACGATCGAAGAAAAAATTCGCCACAACGAACCGTTAACCGCTGAAGAAACGATGAAGTTTATTCTCGTTCCGCTCATGCATAGCCGCTTTGATCGGCAAACGATGATTGAAAAAACGATTGAGCTGGCGAAAGAAATTCATGACGAGTCGACACAGCTCCACGTCATCGCTGGCATTTTAACCGCTACCGACAAGTTTATTGACGAACAATATGCGAAGAAAGTAAAGGAGTGGATCAAAATGACAAAAGTCATGCGATTGTTAGTTGAAGAGTTGGAGCAAGAAAAGGAAGCAGCAGTGAAAGAAGCAGTAAAAGAAGCAGAAAAACAGAAAGCGGTCGAAATCGCCAAAAACTTTCTAGATGTTCTACCTATTCACGAGGTGGCGAAGCGAACTGGATTAACCGTCGCCGAAGTCGCGGATTTAGCGAAGGAAAAAAGCAACTAGCAACAACCTTTCGTTGCACGGGAAAAGAGCCGCTACAAATTTGCTCACCTACAGTTTTAAAAATGGGAATAAAGGCTCTTATTTTTTGAAAATTTTTCAATAAAAATTAACTGTAAAGGTTCATCACCAAATTTTGTGATTTAGTGACAAAAAAGAGAAAGCACTGACGAGATCCTGGCAATAATGTTAGCGGTGAAATCAACATTAAGGAGGTCTCGTAAGTGCTTTCTATACCACTAGGATTGCCAGAATTTAAAGTGATTAAACAAGAACTTCTTTCCTATGGTTATGCGATTCATGTAGAGAAAACAGAGACACAGGAACGTTGCCCTCATTGTGGGTTTGCCACTTCCTCTGTCCA
>NZ_MVKA01000009.1:0-68865 GCF_002042905.1 Geobacillus sp. LEMMY01 | reverse complement strand
GTCCTGGAGKCCGCAAGCTGACCCGGCCGACGGGACAGGCGATTTTTCAGCTGTTTCACTATGTGAACGTCGTCCTGTTCAAGCTGCCGGATGGGCGCATCCAACGCTCACTGGATCGCTCCCTCACCCCTGATCAGCGAAGGATTCTGCAGGGATTGGGCATGGATGAGAGCATCTACGTGTAACGTGATACGGAACGACCAGCGATGGTAAAAAAAGGATTGCCATCGCTCGTTGTGTTGGTCAGAAAGTTATTCTGAAAAACGAAATAAAAAATCCTTTCTTTCAACCCTGTTAGGGTGCGAAATGTGAGTTATATATTCATGAGACATGAACTTTCTTCGTTTGATTGGTTTTGAACACATCTCTTAACCAAGAAATCGGGTTCATGTCTTCTTTTTTACTGTAGATGAGCAAATTCACTAACATAAATTGACAACCAAACAAAAAAGGAGACATGAACCGGACTCCTTGGTTAGAATAGATGTGCCAACAAACCATTCATACAAGGAGGTTCATGTCTCATGAATAGATTAGCACATCATCAAGGAATCCACAAGTTTTTCATGGCGTTGGGATTGGCGCTTTCTTTCTCGAAACCGGTCATGAAGCATCTCGTTCATATCGTGGATGCCTTGACCACCAAAGGATTTTCAGGAACATTGACCGATCTCCACCACTGGAGTTTTCATCCCAACCATCGAACGACGCTTAGCCATTTTTTCACGAAAAGCCCGTGGAATGAGGAAAGGCTGCTTGACAAGCTTCAAGAGTGGATCCTTCGCCGGATCGAACGCCTGGCCAAACGGGAAAAGCATCCCCTGTTTGTGTCCATTGATGATACGATTTGCCAAAAAACAAAGCCTTCGTCACGGGCTGCGCACGCCATTCAAGGGTGTGATGGGCATGACTCGCACAAAGATCATCAATCCGTCTGGGGGCATTCGCTCGTTTGGCTGATGGTGCACACCATGACTCAGGCGTTCCCGTTCGCGTTTCGTCTTTATGACAAGGCGGCGGGAACAAGCAAAGGCGGCCTGGCGATCGAGATGCTTTCCTCGCTCAAGGTGAAGCCGGATCTGTCGGTGTCTGTGCTCATGGATTCATGGCACCCGTCCAAGGAGCTCATCGAAGCCTGCTTGAAAAAGGGATTCCACGTCATCGCGATGCTCAAGACGAACCGGATTCTCTACCCGAAAGGCATCGCCGTCCAAGCGAAACAGTTTGCCCGCTATCTCGAACCGCACGACACCCGCCTCGTCACGGTGGGTCAGGAGCGTTATCGCGTGTATCGTTACGAGGGAGCGCCAGGCGGTCTCGATGATGCGGTGGTGCTGCTTACTTGGAAGGCTGATCTCCGATGACGGTCGAACATCTTCATTGCGTCTTGAGCACCGACCGGGAGCTCGACGACGAAGACATCCTGCGTTACTATGCCCAGCGTTGGTCGATTGAATGCTTTTTCCGGCAGGCGAAAGATCAGCTGAAGCTCGATGGGTATCGGGTTCGCCACGTTCGGGCGGTGAAGCGGTATTGGGTGACCGTTTTGTTGGCTTGCGTGTACAGCATAGCGGAATCCCATCAAGACATTTCCGCCGGCTTGGACCTTCTTCGGATTCGGAAAGGACACAGCCTGATTGAGTTTATTTACGACGCGGCTAAACAAGATATCCCCATTGATGTTGTGAAAAAACAGCTCCATGTCGCCTAAGGGGTACTCTGTTTGTCGCTTTGTTCATGGAAATTATCGTAATAAAAAATGCTCATCTAAACATGACTGCAGCTGATTTGTAAATAACGTATAGGGAAGAGGGGAAAATTGGTTGGTTCGAGGGGAAAGACTTTGGCAACGGCTCATGGAACTAGGGGAGGTCGGCAAGCAACCAAGCGGCGGCGTCACGCGCCTCTCGTTCACTGCTGAAGAGCGGCGGGCCAAAGATCTCGTCGCTTCCTACATGCGCGAAGCCGGGCTTTTCGTATATGAAGACGCGGCTGGCAACTTGATCGGACGGAAAGAAGGGACGAATCCGGATGCCACGGTCGTCCTTGTTGGATCTCATCTCGATTCGGTTTACAACGGCGGCTGCTTTGATGGACCGCTCGGGGTGTTGGCCGGCGTGGAAGTCGTTCAGACGATGAACGAGCACGGTGTTGTGACGCACCACCCAATTGAAGTAGTGGCGTTCACTGACGAAGAGGGAGCGCGCTTTCGTTTCGGCATGATCGGCAGCCGCGCCATGGCCGGAACACTGCCGCCGGAAGCGCTCGAGTGCCGCGACGCGGAAGGGATTTCCCTCGCTGAAGCGATGAAACAGGCGGGGCTTGACCCGGACCGCTTGCCGCAGGCAGCGCGAAAACCAGGAACGGTGAAAGCCTATGTCGAATTGCATATCGAACAAGGACGGGTGCTTGAGGAGACAGGACTTCCAGTTGGCATCGTCACTGGCATCGCCGGTCTGATTTGGGTGAAATTTACCATCGAAGGAAAGGCGGAACATGCCGGCGCCACGCCGATGTCATTGCGGCGCGACCCGATGGCGGCGGCCGCCCAGATCATCATAGTGATCGAAGAGGAAGCAAGACGAACAGGGACAACGGTCGGTACTGTAGGACAGTTGCATGTATATCCGGGCGGTATTAATGTCATTCCGGAACGGGTCGAATTTGTGCTCGATTTGCGCGACTTGAAGGCTGAGGTGCGCGATCAAGTATGGAAAGCCATAGCCGTGCGGGCAGAGACGATCGCCAAGGAGCGGAACGTCCGCGTCACGACCGAGCGGCTGCAAGAAATGCCGCCGGTGCTATGTTCCGATGAGGTGAAGCGCGCGGCGGAGGCGGCGTGCCAAAAGCTTGGCTACCCGTCGTTTTGGCTGCCGAGCGGCGCAGCCCATGACAGCGTACAGTTGGCTCCGATTTGCCCAATCGGGATGATTTTTGTCCGCTCCCAAGACGGAGTGAGTCATAGTCCGGCGGAATGGAGTACTAAAGAAGACTGCGCCGCTGGAGCAGAGGTGCTTTATCATACAGTGTGGCAACTGGCCCAAGGGGAATAACGAAAAAGACAAACGAACAGGGGGAGACCATGGATGACAAGTGAAGAAATCAAACGACTCGTCGATGGAGTGAAAACGGACGTCATCGCCTGGCGCCGTCATTTGCATGCCCATCCGGAATTGTCGTTCCAAGAAGAGAAAACAGCGCAGTTTGTCTATGAGACGCTGCAATCATTCGGTCATCTTGAACTTTCGCGGCCGACGAAAACGAGCGTCATGGCGCGGCTCATTGGCCAACAGCCAGGCCGGGTCGTCGCCATTCGCGCTGATATGGACGCATTGCCGATTCAAGAGGAAAACACGTTTGAGTTTGCCTCAAAAAACCCAGGCGTGATGCATGCGTGCGGACATGACGGCCATACGGCGATGCTTCTCGGGACGGCGAAAATTTTCTCCCAGCTGCGCGATGACATTCGCGGTGAAATCCGCTTTTTGTTCCAACACGCGGAAGAATTGTTCCCCGGCGGGGCGGAGGAGATGGTGCAAGCTGGTGTCATGGACGGGGTGGACGTCGTCATCGGCACTCACCTTTGGTCGCCGCTCGAGCGCGGAAAAATCGGCATTGTGTATGGACCGATGATGGCGTCACCCGACCGCTTTTTCATCCGCATCATCGGCAAAGGCGGCCACGGGGCGATGCCGCACCAAACGATCGATGCGATCGCCATCGGAGCGCAAGTCGTGACGAACTTGCAGCACATTGTCTCGCGCTATGTCGACCCGCTCGAGCCGCTTGTTCTGTCCGTGACGCAATTTGTGGCGGGTACGGCGCATAATGTCCTGCCTGGGGAGGTCGAAATCCAAGGGACAGTGCGCACGTTCGATGAGACGCTGCGGCGCACGGTGCCGCAATGGATGGAGCGCATTGTCAAAGGGATCACCGAAGCGCACGGCGCCTCGTATGAGTTTCGATTTGACTACGGCTACCGCCCGGTCATCAACTACGATGAAGTGACCCGCGTCATGGAGGAAACGGCGTGCGAGCTGTTCGGCGAAGAGGCAGTGGCCCGCTTGAAACCGAACATGGGCGGCGAAGATTTCTCCGCCTTTTTGCAAAAAGCGCCCGGCAGCTTTTTCTACGTCGGCGCGGGCAATGTAGAAAAAGGCATCGTTTACCCGCACCACCACCCGCGCTTTACGATTGACGAAGACGCGCTTGAGATTGGCGTGCAAATGTTTGTCGCGGCGACGTTGAAACTGTTGGCGGAAGCAGAGTAGGATGCTTCCGCTTTTTTGTACATCATAAAGGCGGATCGATATATTGCATGCTCTTTCTCTGTCGCTAATTCACATGGTTGAACTTGGTGTAGCTCACATGAGTGGATAAAGGAAATAAAGAGAGCATGGGGACTCTTTGCCTTCCTTAATGTTTGTTTTGGGCTTCGATTCGATCAAGACGACAAGGCTAGGCGATTTTGACAATTTTTGTGATCGGTGCTAGGTCGAGGTCTTGGTTGTAAAGAGCGTGGACAAAATCGCCGTCAAGCGTAGCGAAGTAGTCATAATGATGGTATGTTGCAATGGCGTAGTGCAAGGCATCATAGGCTTCGAGCTGAAGGAGCCGCATTTGAGCCAAGGCTAAATCTTGAATGTTGGCATCTGTTGTTAGGAATTCGATGCGGAAATGTTGCCTTATGGCAGATAAAAATTCATTATATCGATCAATGGAACTGTTGTAGAAGATTTGCAACTTGTTTCTTTGTGAGGGATAATTCATCTTCACTAATTTGATTAATTCTGAAATATTAATAGAAACGTTCTTCTTGTAGAATTTTGGAATATGTTTTTTCCAAACGTTATATAGGAAGGATACGCTTTCTTCTAATTCTCCAAGGTGATGATTTTGGCGAGACTTTGAACGTAAATTGGATTGATTTTTATGGTAGATTTCTAATGGTAATAGAATTTCTTGAATGAATAAGTTATGTACCACTTCCCCAAATACATGTGTACTTATCCCTAATTTCGTTACACCTTCGTTATGCCATTTTTGAAGGATTTCACATACCTTATCTCCCCTTGGATCATCGGAGTCCATATAGGCCAAAATAAAACAAGCATCGATGTATATAGACGCTTGTCCAAAATGTTCATCTATGGCATCTTCATATGTCATCACAAACGACATAATCGGCTACCGTCCTTGTTTGTAGATGTCCACTAATTTTTTGCCAAAGGGAGAAGGTTTGGCTATTTTTTTCCGTAATTCGGCAAATGAAAGATCCTTATCCGGTTTGTTGGCCTGTTCCGTGCAAGACAGTGTCACCCTCATTTTCGTTTCCAAAGCGGAGGGCATATTGATCACCTCATTGATTCTCCTTTCTAAAAATTATAATGCTGGCCAGAAAAAATGTACAGATTTTTCTTTTACTACTATACCCTTGTTCATGAAAACATAAACAGGGAGAGAATCTCCCTTAAAAGGGGAATGGGTGAAAGAAAAGGGGGGAACGGAAAAGAAGTCTTCTTTCCAGCCTGTGAGCGAACGATTTTAAAACAATGGTGAAGCAGCTTTCAAAAAAGAAAATGGAAAAATATCACCATCCCTGTTATGATGGTAAAGGGTTTAGCGAACAAGGTGTCTACTTTCGTTTGTTGTTTAGGTACCTTGTTTTGTTGGTAAAAAGGTGTTGGCAGGTGAAACGATGAGAGATTTCCTTTCCCGCTGGCTCCCCGTCATTCTCTGGTGTGTCGTCATTTACACGTTCAGCGAGTCTTCCTGGTTCACTGGGGCGAATACGGCGCATGTGCTGCAGATGATTTTATCGTACTTGTCGTTTGGCGGCGGGGATGAAGAGGGGCCGTCATTTTTGAACTTTTTGATTCGCAAAGCGGCGCATTTGACGGAGTTTGGCATTTTGGCCGCGCTTGTATGGCGGGCGCTGTCGCCCAAGCGGTTTGCGTATGCGGGCGCTTGGCTGTTTGCGACGGTGTATGCGGCAACCGACGAGTGGCACCAATCGTTTGAACCGGGGCGAACGGCGACGCCAAAAGACGTGGCGATTGATTCGTGCGGGGCGCTGATTGCGCTTTTGATCGTCTTTGTTTGCCGCCATTGGTTAAGGACAAAGCATCGTGCGGTCAAACGCGGCGTATAATAGAATAAGCTCTCCCGATGTATCGGCTTAGATGTAAAAGGAAAGAATGGCAAATAACAAGTTTGCGAGAAAAGGGAGAGAGAGTCATGGTCGCGTTTATCGCGGGAATGTTTGTCGGCTCGTTCGTGATGCTCGTCATCATGAGCATGATGGTGGCCGCGAAACGGGCGGATGAAGCGAGCGAACGGTGGAGGGAAAAGTGAGAAGCTTGCAGAGGGACGTTAGGCAATGACCGAACGTCCTAAATTTTCCAAGACATATTGGTTGCTAGGAACAAAAATGATCGAATAAAGATGCACGGTTTGATGCAGGGTGGGCAGTGGCAACTCCCTTGATGAAAGGGGGGGCTGCTGGATGATGACTGTTGCGGAGGCGTTGTCGCTAATGATTTCGTTTGCGTCGCTGGTCGTAGCAGTCATTGCGGTATCAAAAGAAAAGTAACCCACCCTGCTCGGCCTAGGTGAGGGTGGGTTACTTCTGCCTGTTTCTGGGCGACTGCACTTCTTGCAGCAACCGTGCGTGTTGGTCAGGGCATTGGCGGTTGCCAATGTCCTGTTTTGTATCGTATGCTTTTCTATTCTTATTATAACCATGTTCTTGGGAAATCACAACACGGCTCACATGGAAAAGAGCGTATAACATGAGGATCAGCGCAAAAAATAGCTTGATGGCGCACAAAAAATAGGATATACTATGTGTAACCGGTTACACATAGACATAAAAGAAGGAATCGAACATGGCAACGATTCGTGATGTGGCAAAGCGTGCAGGTGTCTCCGTCGCCACCGTTTCGCGGGTGTTAAATCAAAATGGATATGTTAATGAGGAAACGGAAAGACGGGTTAGACAGGCGATGAAAGAGCTCAATTATAAACCGAATGAAGTGGCGAGAGCTTTGTTCAAAAAAACATCCAAAACCGTCGGATTGATTGTCCCGGATATTACGAACCCGTTCTTTCCCGAGCTCGTTCGCGCGGTGGAAGATGTGATGAATATTTATGACTATACGGTCATTCTATGCAATTCGGATGAGAAAGTAGAAAAAGAACGAGAATACATCGAAGTGTTAAAGCAAAAATATGTGGACGGCGTCATTTTGACCACGAATCAGTTAGCGCCGGAAGAAGTTGAGGAATGGGATGTTCCGATTGTCGTGCTCGACCGTCCGCTGCATGAACGTTATCCGTCGGTGGTCGCGGATAATTACGAGGGAGCTCGTTTAGCGACGCGACATTTGTATGAAGTGGGCTGCCGGCGGATTGCCCATATTCAAGGGCCCAACCACGTGGTGAACGCCATGGAGCGTTTCCGCGGCTATCAAGATGAAATGAGGGCGTTAGGGCTGGGAGATCGGCAGCTCGTCATTCAAGGGAATTACCAGTTGAAGCAGGCGAAAGAAGCGGTGATGGCCGCGTTGGCTGAGCAGGAGATCGACGGCATTTTTGCCGGCAACGATGCGATGGCGGTCGGTGCTTTGAAAGCGGTTCAGCAATGCGGGCTGCGGGTTCCGGATGATATTGCCATTATTGGCTACGACGGCATCCCGCTGACGGAAATGACAACACCCGAACTATCGACCGTGTCTCAGCCTATTTACGAAATGGGGGCCATGGCGGCAAGAATTTTAATTAAACAAATTGAGGGGAAGCCGCTTGAGAAGCTCCATTATCAACTTCCGGTTCAACTGATGGTGCGACAGTCGACATCAAGGAGGAAAACGACATGAACAAACCAACCATTACGGTGATCGGCAGCATCAACATGGACTTAGTCACTGTGGCGGTGCGCTTTCCCAATCAAGGAGAGACGATTTTAGGCGAACAGTTTCTCACCACTCCCGGCGGCAAAGGGGCGAACCAGGCGGTGGCCGCCGCCCGCCTCGGCGCCAACGTTCGGATGATTGGCGCTGTTGGCGATGACTCGTTCGGCAAGGAGCTCGTCCGTTTGCTGCGATACGAAGGTATTTCCGTCGATCATGTGAAACCGGTTACACATGAACATACAGGCATTGCTTCCATTACGATTTCTGAGCGGGACAACCGGATCATTGTCGTTCCTGGGGCGAATTATGCGCTTACGCCGGAAGATCTCGATTCATGTGAATCCGTGATCGCCGAAAGCGATGTTTGCTTATTGCAGCTCGAGATTCCGCTTTCCGTTGTGGAACGGGCGGTTTCGATCGCTCATCGCCATGGCGTGCGCGTCATCGTCAACCCAGCTCCAGCCCAGCCGCTGCCGCCGTCGGTGCTCGAGCAGGCGAGTTTCTTGACGCCCAATGAACATGAACGGACTATTTTGTTTGACAAGATGGACGAAGAAGCGTTTGCCGATAAGCTGATTGTCACCGAAGGGGCAAAAGGGGTGCGCATTTGGCAAGACGGACAAGAACGGCTCATTCCAAGTTTCCAAGTTCCAGTCGTGGATACGACGGGCGCGGGCGATACGTTTAACGGTGCGCTTGCCGTGGCGCTGGCGGAAGGGAAGCCGCTTGATGAAGCGTGTCGGTTTGCCAATGCGGCGGCGGCCTTGTCGGTGACGAAACTAGGGGCGCAGGCCGGGATGCCGCGGCGGCAAGAGGTCGAGTCATTTTTGTCCAAACAGAAGGAGAGTCAGTGATGAAAAAACGCGGGATTTTGAATAAAGAATTGAACACGCTGCTTGCCTCGCTCGGGCACACCGATACGATCGTGATTGCCGATTGCGGGCTGCCGATTCCGAATGAAAATGCGCGCATCGACTTGTCTCTCGTCAAAGGGTTTCCGCCCTTTTTATCCGTATTGGATGCGGTTGTTGATGAATTGGAAATTGAAGCAATCGTACTAGCCGAGGAGATCAAAGACCAGAATCCGGATCTATACGAAAGCATCAGGGCAAGAATGGGTGGTGTGCCTGTGCAGTTTGTTCCCCACGAACAATTCAAAGTGATGACGAAGCAGGCGAAAGCAGTGATTCGAACGGGGGAGGCAACTCCCTATGCCAATATCATTCTGCGTTCCGGTGTGAACTTTTCATAGAAAGATTTCTGAAGGAAAAGGAGGGCAGAAACGATGAGGCCCTTGATTGAAATGCGGTCGATTCAAAAATCGTTTGGCGGCAATATCGTTCTGAATGGCGTTGATTTTGAAGTGCTTCCTGGAGAAGTGCATGCGTTGATGGGAGAGAACGGAGCGGGGAAATCGACGCTCATCAAGGTGTTGACCGGCATTTATGAGCGGGATGGGGGAACGATTGTTGTCAACGGGCGCGAAGTGCATTACCGTCATCCGAAAGAGGCGGAACGCGACGGGATTGTCGTGATTCATCAAGAGTTGAATGTCATTCCAACATTGACGGTGGCCGAAAACATTTTTCTTGGCCGCGAGCCGAAAATCGGGAGAACGGGTGTCATTCGTTATAAAGAAATGGAGCAACAGGCCGCTTCCTATTTGCGGAGATTAGGGATGGACCTTGACCCACGAGAACTCGCCGGTCGGTTGTCTGTCGGAAAACAGCAAATGATCGAAATTGCCAGGGCCATTTCGACGAATGCGAAGTGCCTTATTATGGATGAACCGACAGCGGCGCTGACGGAACGGGAAATTCAGGCTTTATTTTCTGTCATTCGCACATTGACGCAGCAAGGCGTCGCGATCGTGTACATTTCTCATCGGATGGAAGAGATTTTTACCATTTGCGACCGGATTTCGGTTCTCCGCGATGGCCAGTTTATCGGAACGAAACGAGTAAAGGAAACGAACTTCGATGAAATTGTTCAAATGATGGTCGGCAGGCAAATTGGGGAACGTTTTCCAAAACGGCGCGTCACGATCGGAGAAGAACGGCTGCGCGTAGAGCGGCTCACGAAAAAAGGGTTGTTTGAGAATGTATCGTTTTCCGTGCGAGCCGGTGAAGTGCTTGGTGTGGCGGGACTGATGGGATCGGGGCGAACCGAGATCATGGAAGCGATTTTCGGCGCCAGACCATTCGATGAAGGAGACATCTATATCGACGGGCGCCCTGTGCGCATCCGTTCTCCGCGACAAGCCGTAGAACATGGCATCGCCATGATTACCGAAGACCGAAAGCAAAAAGGACTCGTCCTCGAGATGAGCGTCCATGAGAATTTGACCTTGCCGAAGTTGGAACAATTAGCAACAGCGGGATTCATCCAGTCATCGAAAGAATGGGACGTGGTGTTGTCATTGATCCACCTGTTGAATATTAAAGCCTCTTCCCCAGATTTACCCGTGAAAGCATTGAGCGGCGGGAATCAACAAAAAGTCGTATTCGGCAAATGGCTGGCGATGAACCCGCGCATTCTCATTTTGGATGAACCGACTCGCGGCGTGGATGTCGGGGCAAAGAAAGAGATTTATGAAGTGATCAATGAATTGGCCGCCCAAGGCGTCGCGATCATTATGATCTCTTCTGAACTGCCGGAAGTATTGGGCATGAGCGACCGCGTCATGGTCGTCCATGAAGGGAAAGTGCAAGCGATCTTGGAAAACGACGGCCTGGATCAAGAAACCATCATGCGGGCGGCGACAGGGGGGAATCGATGATGGAAGCAAAGCGAAAATGGGATGTGAAAAAACTAGGGCCTCTCATCGGATTGTTTCTGCTATGCATCGTGCTTTCCATATTGAGCGATGACTTTTTGACGATGGACAACTGGCTCAATCTCCTGCGGCAAGTATCGATTAACGCGCTCATCGCCTTTGGCATGACGTTTGTCATTTTAACGGGAGGCATTGATTTATCCGTCGGTTCGGTGTTGGCGTTATCAAGCGCTATCACAGCAGGAATGATGGCGCAAGGAATTAATGGTTTTGTCGCTATACTGGTGGGCCTATTAGCGGGTATGGTAATGGGAGTGTTGAATGGGGTGATCATCACTAAAGGAAAAGTGGCTCCTTTTATTGCCACGCTGGCGACCATGACGGCGTTTCGCGGCTTGACTCTCGTTTACACGGACGGTCGCCCGATTACAGGGTTTGCGTCTGATGACATCATGTTTCAGATGATGGGGCGCGGTTATTTCTTCGGCATTCCCGTACCTATTATATTGATGCTCATGGTCTATATCGCTTTGTATGTGGTATTGAAAAAGACTACATTTGGCCGCCATACGTACGCGGTTGGGGGGAACGAAGAAGCGAGCCGTCTATCGGGACTTCGCGTTGATCGACTCAAAATATATGTGTATGCACTAACAGGGACGTTATCTGCTTTGGCGGGGCTCATTTTAACTTCCCGTTTGAATTCCGCGCAGCCGACAGCGGGAACGGCGTACGAGTTGGATGCCATTGCGGCCGTTGTCTTAGGCGGCACCAGTTTGTCAGGAGGAAGAGGCTGGATTTTCGGCACGTTAGTCGGCGCCTTGATTATCGGTGTATTGAACAATGGATTGAATTTGCTCAATGTGTCGTCGTTTTATCAGCAAGTAATCAAAGGAGCGGTCATTCTTCTTGCGGTGCTGTTAGACCGCCGCAAAGAAGCATGATAGATTTTATCAAAAAACAAGGGGGAATCAAAATGAGAAAAGCAGTGGGGTTATTGGCGGCATTGTTGCTTGCGGGAGGCGTGTTGGGTGGATGTTCGCTCGACCAGAACAACGCATCGAGCGACAAAGGGAAAACGAAACATGACGGAGAAGTCAAAATCGGTTTGTCCATTTCCACTTTGAACAACCCGTTCTTTGTCACATTAAAAGAAGGGGCTGAAAAAGCCGCCAAGGACGAAGGGGCAGAATTGATTGTGGTCGATGCCCAAAATGATTCGGCGAAACAAATTAACGATATTGAAGACTTGATCCAGCAAAAGGTCGATGTGCTTTTGGTCAACCCGACGGACTCGAGCGCCGTGACTTCTGCGATTGAATCGGCGAACAGCGCCAACATTCCAGTGATTACCGTCGACCGTAGCGCGGACGGCGGGAAAGTGGTCACCCATATCGCTTCTGACAATGTGGCCGGTGGGAAAATGGCGGCACAATTTATTGTCGACCACTTGAAAAACGGTGGAAACATTGTGGAATTGGAAGGGATTCCTGGTTCCTCGGCGGCTCGTGAACGTGGAGAAGGATTTCACCAAGTGATTGACAAAGCAGCCAATATGAAAGTTGTGGCCAAACAAGCGGCAGATTTTGACCGGGCCAAAGGGTTATCAGTCATGGAAAACATTTTGCAAAGCCATAAAGACATTCAAGCGGTCTTTGCCCATAATGACGAAATGGCCTTAGGGGCGTTGGAGGCCTTGCAAGCGCATGGAATGAACAACGTCCTTGTGGTCGGATTCGATGCGACAGATGACGCAGTCAAAGCCGTGAAAGAAGGCAAAATGGCGGCGACGGTCGCGCAAAAACCGGCATTAATTGGCGAAAAGGCTGTGGAAGCCGCCATTCGCGTTCACAAAGGGGAGAAAGTGGATAAATTTATCCCCGTTCCGCTCGAGTTGGTTCAAGGGCAATAATATGGAATTTTATCCGTGGTGTTAGTTGAGCTCTGACGCTCAACTAACACCATGGGTATTTTAATATTCAATCAATTGATGATGTGCTAGAGGACATTTATAAAATTAGATACATCGTTCAATGAGCAGCCTGTCAATATTATACCTCACATTTCGCACCTTAACAGGGTCAAAACAAAGGATTTTTCATTTAGTTTTTCGGAATAATTTTTTGACCAACACGACTAGTGATGGCAATCCTTTTTTTACCATCGCTAGTCGTTCTTTATCCTGTTAGACGTGCTTGAGCCAATCGATGTCATGTGCCCACCGTTTTCGATGAACCAGCGCTTGCCGGCCGCTTAAGATATCCAAGATGAGCAGCCCCACCACATCGCTGGCTTGGGTTTGGCATTGAGGATCAACCGGAATCAGACGGTCCATCAGCTGGAGAAGGTCAAGATCTTTGAAGATGGTGCTTATGGATATTCAAATAGGAGCTTTCATTAATCGTCCGAATTCGAACATCCGTGGTGTGCAAATTCCTTTGCTTTCCTTGTGTATCAAGAATTGATTCGACATCGGAACGAAAAAATCCTCCCGATTTTTGTCGAGAGGGTGTGAAATGTGAGATAAAATTTCCCCCGCCAGATAAAACTACTCATAGCATAACGTGATGAACGCTTGTCCGACAAGAGGAAGTCGTAAAGTGAATGTTTTTTCATTTACATTAGGGAAAAAATGAGAAAGAGGGACCCGCCATGCTTCGCGAACTTGACTGGATGACGTACATCATGATCATTTTAGCCAGCTATCGGTTCACCCACTTGATCGTCTTTGATAAAATCACGGAATTTATTCGCAATCCGTTCATGAAAAAAGAGAAAATCCAACACGAGGACGGGAGTACGGAAATCAAGAAAGTGCCGAAATCGAAATTCGGCTATTTGTTGAACTGTTACTGGTGCGCGGGGGTGTGGAGCGCGGTTTTTCTCGCGCTTGGGTATTTATTCATCCCGAAGATCGCCATGCCGTTTATTTTTGTCTTTTCAATCGCCGGGGCGCAGGCGATTTTGGAGACGTTTGTCGGGGTGGGGACGAAGGCGATCGATCTGTTGTCGGCGGCGAAAAAGCGGATGGACTGACATTTGCGGGCGTGCGGCGGAAAAATGCGGCACGCCCGCTTTTCTTGCTTTTGTCGATACATCATGGTTGACTTATATAAGCATTTAATTATATACTGATTGACGGAAACCATTTCATTGGTCGGCGTGGCCGTTTCATGATGGATGTTCGTTTTTATATAAGCAAATCATTATATGATGATGAACGGAGGGGTGATATGCCGCAACTCGCAATGGAGATAGGAGCGGCCGCTCGGGTGTTGAAGCTGCTCGGCGATCCGACGCGGCTGACGATTTTGGCGATTTTGAATCAGCGGGAGTGCTGCGTGTGCGAGCTGCTTGAAGTGTTTTCGACCAGCCAGCCGGCGATCAGCCAGCATCTTCGCAAGTTGAAAGATGCTGGGCTGATCCAAGAGGAGCGGCGAGGGCAATGGGTGTATTATTCGCTCCGGCCGCAAAGCGAATACTACTCATTGTTGCAAGCGGTGTTGTCGTACGTTCCGGATCAAGATGAAAACATCCGCAAAATCGAAAAAGCGAATCCCGCGGTCCGCTGCGGGTGCTGATGTGGAATGACGAGGTGAATGATGGTGGATTGTTGCGAACCGAAGCGGTTGTCGTTTTTAGATCGCTTTTTGACGGTATGGATTTTTCTCGCGATGGCGGCCGGGATTGGAATCGGGATTTGGGCTCCGGGGCTGGTGGATGGATTGAATCGTCTGCAAGTCGGCACGACGTCGATTCCAATTGCGATCGGTTTGATTTTGATGATGTATCCGCCGCTGGCGAAAGTGCGCTACGAAGAGATGGGGCGCGTGTTCAAAGATGTGAAAGTGCTCGTTTTGTCTCTCGTGCAAAACTGGGTGATCGGCCCCATTCTCATGTTTTTGTTGGCGGTCATCTTTTTGCCTGACAAGCCGGAGTATATGATCGGCTTGATTTTAATCGGTCTCGCCCGCTGCATCGCCATGGTCATCGTCTGGAACGACTTGGCGCGAGGGGATGCGGAATATGCGGCAGGGCTTGTCGCTTTCAACTCGCTCTTTCAAGTGCTGTTTTTCTCGCTGTATGCGTACGTATTTGTGACGGTCATTCCTGGATGGATCGGGCTTGAGGGAGCCGTTGTCGAGATCACGATGGCGGAAGTGGCGAAATCGGTGTTTATTTACTTAGGCATCCCGTTTCTCGCCGGCATGGCGACAAGGTTTGTGCTTGTCAAAGCGAAAGGGCGGCAATGGTATGACACGGTGTTTGTGCCGAAAATCAGCCCGCTGACGCTCGTTGCGCTCTTGTTTACGATCGTGGTGATGTTTTCGCTCAAAGGCGATATGATCGTCAGCTTGCCGCTCGATGTTGTGCGCATTGCCATTCCGTTGCTGCTTTATTTTGTTGTGATGTTTTTTGTTTCATTCTTTTTGGCGAAAAAGTTAGGGGCTGGCTACCCGGTGTCGACGACGCTGGCGTTTACGGCGGGGAGCAATAACTTTGAGCTGGCCATTGCTGTGGCGGTTGGGGTGTTTGGCATTCATTCGGGCGCGGCGTTTGCGGCGGTCATCGGCCCGCTGATTGAAGTGCCGGTGATGCTGGCGCTTGTCAACGTAGCATTGGCGTTTCAGCGAAAGTATTTTTCCTCTGCTGCTCCAACATCAAAGTAAAGGTGGGAATCAACGATGAAGAAAAAAATCATTTATTTCTTATGCACCGGAAACTCATGCCGCAGTCAAATGGCGGAAGGCTGGGCGAAACAACTTCTTGGTGACGAATGGGAGGTGTACAGCGCTGGGATTGAAGCGCATGGCCTCAATCCGAACGCGGTGAAGGTGATGAAGGAAGTCGGCATCGATATTTCGAACCAAACGTCTGACGTCATTGATCCGGATATATTGAATTGCGCCGATTTGGTCGTGACGCTGTGCGGCCATGCGGCTGACCATTGCCCGGTCGTACCAATGCATGTGAAGCGCGTCCATTGGGGATTCGACGATCCGGCGAAAGCGGAAGGGACGGAAGAGGAGAAACTCGCCGTGTTCCGCCGCGTCCGCGATGAAATTGGCGCGCGCATCCGCCGGTTTGCCGAGACGGGAGAATAGAGACAGCGCCGGTGCATGGGAACAGGGCGAGCGGGGAAGACTGCCGTGCATAGAGTGCGAGGCGGATGGGAAGCGAAGGATTTTATTCCATTACTTGAGGGGAGAACTGAATGGATTTCTTTCATAAGCTAGTGCGCCGAAATATCAAAATCAGTAAACAATCTGGCGTCGGAGCGAAATGGAGGCAACGGTGGGAAGAAGTATTTGCCGGCCATTTGACCGTCGAAGAAAAACGGAGCATCCACTTTCATAATTGCAATGGGGGCAACGGCTACTTATGGCACGTGTTCAGCTATGGGATGAGAGGCTGTTTCACAGGAGAAGAAGCGGAAATGGCGTTTGATCGCGAAGAGAAAACGTGCTGCTATCTTTTCTTTCAACATCATGATGATGGGTTCAAAGTGGAGGATGCTTCTAGCTTGAAAGCTGCCGACTTGGCCGCGGGAAACGGCAGGATGGATCTCTACGTGGTTGACAGTGGGTTCAACTGGACGTTTGTCGTCACGCATGAAAGCGGATGGCTTGGTCCGTATTTTAGCAGAAGGTAACAGCCATGGCTTATCGGAAGCCAAGGAAATCCAATGAGACAGAAAGAAAAAGAGTTCCAACCGAGCCTCATTGCAGACTAGGTTGGAACCTTTTTCCTTACCGCTGATCGGCCGGGAACACGATCCCAGTTTGTCGGCGCGCTTCGTCCATGATTTCGATCGTCCAAAGCGAATGGCGGTGCGAGTTGATGGCAGACTCCCGTTCCCCGCTTTCGATCAAACGGATAAACTCTTCCGCCTCGTAATACATCGGCGGTTTATCTTGCGGGACGGTGATGTCCTCGATGCGCCCGTCGCGGTAGCGGATTTCGACTTTCGCTGGCGTATGGATGGCGTCGATGATCATGCTTCCGTCTTCCCCTTGAATTTCCGAAGGCAAGTGCGAGTTCGTGATTTTCGAATAAAAGACGACCGCGTCCATGTCCCCGTAATGAAGCACGATCGAGCCTTCGCCGTCCACCCCTGATTCGAGCTTGACGCTATGCGCTTTGAGGTTTTCCGGCTTGCCAAATAAGACGACCATTGGATACAGGGAGTAGACGCCAAGGTCCATCAGCGCCCCGTTCGAGAAAGCGGGGTTGAAGGCGTTAAGCACCGTTCCTTGTTTATAAGCGTCATAGCGCGACGAGTATTGGCAATAGTTCGCCACGTAGCGGCGGATGCGGCCGAGTTTCGGCAAGTGCTCGCGGATGGACGCAAAGTTCGGCATGAGCGTTGACTTCATCGCTTCCATCAACACGACGCCGTTTCGCTCGGCCGCTTCGATCATCGCCTTTGCTTCTTTGGCGTTCGAGGCGAACGGTTTTTCACACAAGACGTGTTTGCCGTGATTCATGAGCCAAATTGCCTGTTCGGCGTGAAATGCGTTCGGGCTGGCGATATAGACGGCATCAATGTCATCGCTTTCGGCCAGCTTTTGCAAGTCGGTGAACGTCCGCGGAGCCCCGACTTTGTCGGCAAACCGCTTTGCTGTTTCCTCCGTCCGCGAGTAGACGGCGGCGAGCTCAAATGAGTCAATGAGACGCGCGGCTTCGATAAAGGCTTCTGTAATCCAGTTCGTTCCGATTGTAGCAAATCGGACCATGTTGATTCCCCCTTTGATGTCATCGACCATCATTGTACCATAATCAACCGACGAGGCTTTGCATTGATCTTTAGCCGATGCGCCTTTCCCATTATATTTCATATAGTTCGATTGGCAACCGGTCCGGATCTTGGAAGAAGGTGAACCGTTTTCCGGTCGCTTCGTCAACACGGACGGGTTCGGTATCAATGCCATGTTGGCGCAAGTAGGCAATGGCTTCATCGAGGTTGTCCACCGCCAAAGCAAGATGGCGCAGTCCGCACGCTTCCGGGTAGCTTGGGCGCTTTGGCGGGTTTTCGAAGGAGAATAACTCAATCTGAATGCCGCCATCGGCTTCTAAATCGAGTTTGTACGAGCGGCGCTCGGCGCGGTATTGCTCCCGGATGGGGCGAAATCCGAGAATTTCCGTATAAAATCGTTTTGACCGCTCATAGTCCGAGCAAATAATGGCGATATGGTGAATCGTGGTGAGACGCATGTCGATTCCTCCTCTATAAGACGGGTGATGTATTGCAAAATACCGTTGAACTGGTCCGTTCTCCAATTAGGGAAACCTTGTAGAACCAACTTCTTTTTTGAAAAAATGCCGCTGATTTGCGCGTGACAGCCATTTTTCATCGGCCTTCTAGAAGGCTGGTGATTTAGTGAAAAGTCGCGGAAAACGGACTCTCTTCTCAAATTGAGAAGTCCTGTAAAATCAACGCTTCTCTTTCAGCCGAAAGCAACGGGTTCGGCGAAATCGGTCGTTTTTCACCAGCCCTCTGGGATGTCGTCAAAAAGCGGCCTCCCCACCGATGAAACCGGTATCGTTTTCCGCCAGCTTTCGATGTTTGGGGCGAATCGAACCGGGAGTTATTATTTTGCGATAATGGAAACGGCTGTCGATGATTGTCGAAGCAGGCGAAAAATGTCCGCTCTCCTTATATTGACAGCTTGAACATCTATATACTATCATAAACCTTGTAGGTTAGAAAATTTAAAATATTCATTTGATATTTTGGCAGAAAAAATGAGTTCTTACCACGTTTTTTGTAAGCGCTTAACCGTTATACTGCCTCATGATTGCCACACCATCGATGCCGCACCATTGTTTTTGTTTCCAATCACAACATGAGAACAAGGGGAAGGGGATATCGCATGATCTACGAATTTAAATTGCCAGACATCGGCGAAGGGCTGCATGAAGCGGAAATCATCCGCTGGCTCATTCGCGAAGGGGATGTGGTCAAGGCCGATCAGCCGATTGCCGAAATTCAAACGGATAAGGCGATGGTCGAAATGACGACGCCAGTGGCGGGGAAAGTGGTGGCGCTTGCCGGGCCGGAAGGGGCGACGGTGAAGGTTGGGGAGCCGTTGATTGTCGTGGAAACTGAGGCGGCGGTCACGGCCGAAGCAGCGTCGGCCGACGGTTCGGCTCGGGAGCCTGTGCCTGCCCTGCGTGGAGAATTCCTTCGTCCTGCGCGCAAGCGGGCGATTGCCGCGCCGTCTGTGCGCAAGCGGGCGCGGGAAATGGGCGTTCCGATCGATGAAGTGGAAGGAACGGGCGAAGGCGGCCGGGTGACGCTCGCCGACTTGGAGCGGTATGTCAGAGAACGGGAAGCAGCTGCGGCGGTGGCGGAGGTGGCAAGAAGGGAAGCGAACGAAGCCGGCGTTCTGCCGACCGGCAGCGCGAGTGCGGCCGGAGGACGGCAGGAGAGTATAGCCGCATGGACGTCCATCGCGAGTTTGGACGCGGTGTTTGAAGAAGAAGAGCGAATCCCGCTTCGAGGCTTGCGCAAAAAAATCGCCGAAAAAATGGTGAAATCGATGTACACGGCGCCGCATGTGACCGGCATGGACGAGGTGGACGTCACGAAGCTTGTGGAAATCCGCAAGCACCTTGCCAGTCAGTTGGCGGAAGAACGCATCAAGCTGACGTATTTGCCGTTTGTCATCAAGGCGGTGACAAGGGCGCTGAAGCAATATCCGATGTTTAACGCTTCGCTCGATGAAGAGACGAATGAAATCGTGCTGAAAAAGCGCTATCACATCGGCATCGCGACGGCGACGAAAGCTGGGCTCGTCGTCCCCGTCATCCGTGACGCCGATCAAAAATCGATCCGCGAGCTCGCCATCGAAATCGCCGAACTGTCAGAAAAAGCGCACCGCCAGGCGCTTCGCCTTGAGGAGCTGCAAGGAAGCACGTTTACGATCACGAGCACCGGGGCGGGCGGGGGCTGGTTTGCGACGCCGATCATCAACTATCCGGAAGTGGCCATTTTAGGGGTGCATGCCATCAAACGGCGTCCGGTCGTTGTGGATGATGAAATCGTCATTCGCGACATGATGGGAATGTCGCTTACGTTTGACCACCGCGTCATTGACGGAGAGCCGGCCGGGCGGTTTATGCGGACGGTGGCGCACTATTTGGAGAATCCGGAAGTGCTGTTGTTGGACGTGCGGTAGGCGGCGCCGAGGTGTTCGATATCTTTTGAAGGTCGGTGACGCAACTTGAGAAATTCCATCTGAAATGTAAGGACACATTTTGTTGAAGCAATCGCTGCTGTTCATCACTTTCCTCGTTTTTCTTGCGCCGGCAAGGAACGAACGAAGATCATGCTCGATCACGAAACGATGGGAGGGGATCGCATGTTGGATCCAAACGAACTGCAGGTCGAGATCGTGCAAATTCTCGATGAAAACGGAAACGGCGATGAGGAGAAGTTAGCGGCGTTTTCCGATGAGTGGCTGCTTCGTGCCTACCGGGAAATGCGGCGGGCGCGCGTCATTGATGAGCGGCTGCTTCGCATGCAGCGGCAAGGGCGGATCGGGACGTATGCCCCGTTTAGCGGTCAAGAGGCGGCGCAAATCGGAAGCGCCCTTGCGCTTCGAAAAGACGACTGGATTTTCCCGAGCTACCGCGAAGTGGCGGTCTGCTTGATGCATGGCATGCCGCTTGAGCAGTTTTTCCATTATGTGCAGGGCCGCCTGTCGGGAAAGCGGATGCCGGAAGGATTGAACATTTTCCCAACGCAAATCATTATCGCGGCGCAGACGCTTCATGCGGTCGGCTGCGCGTGGGCGTCGAAATTGAAAGGCGAATCGCAAGTATCGGTTGCTTATTTCGGCGATGGCGCGACGTCAGAGGGCGATTTTCATGAAGCGATGAATTTTGCCGCGGTGTACAACGTGCCGGTCATCTTTTTCTGCCAAAACAACCAGTACGCCATTAGCGTCCCGTACCGGAAACAGACGGCAAGCCGGACGATCGCGCAAAAAGCGCTCGCTTACGGGATGAAAGGAGTGCTCGTTGACGGCAACGACGTGCTGGCGGTTTATGAAACGATGAAACAAGCGGTTGAAGCCGCCCGCGGCGGCGAGGGTCCCATGTTGATCGAGGCGCTCACCTATCGGCTTGGGCCGCACACGACGGCGGACGACCCGACGAAATACCGCCGGCCGGAAGAGGTTGAAACATGGCGGACGAAAGATCCGCTTCACCGTCTGCGAGTGCTTTTGGAACGGCGCGGATTATGGACGGAAGCGCAAGAAGAAGCGCTTGTCGCCCAAGTGAATGACGAAGTGACGGCGGCGTACGAGGCGGCCATCGCCAGCAAGTCCGGTTCGATTGTCGATGTATTCGATTACGTGTACAGCGAGGCGCCAAAATTGCTTGCCGAGCAAAAAGAAGAAGTGATGCGGCGCAAACAACGGAGCGGGGTGAGATAAATGGCCGAGCTGACGATGATTGAAGCGATCAATGAAGCGATGCGCCAGGAGATGGAGCGCGATTCGCGCATCATCGTGCTTGGCGAAGATGTCGGCGAAAACGGCGGCGTCTTCCGGGCGACGGACGGGCTGCTTGAGCAATTTGGCGACCAGCGTGTGTTTGATACGCCGCTTGCGGAATCGGGCATTATCGGCACGTCAATCGGTTTGGCGATCAACGGAATGCGGCCGATTGCCGAAATTCAGTTTCTCGGGTTTGTGTACCAGGCGATGGACCAGCTTGCGGCCCAGGCGGCACGCATCCGCTTCCGCTCCGCCGGACGGTTTTCGTGCCCGATCGTTGTGCGCAGCCCGTACGGCGGCGGGGTGCGGACGCCCGAATTGCATTCGGATGCGCTCGAGGCGCTGTTTACCCATTCCCCGGGCTTAAAAGTGGTCATGCCGTCCAATCCTTACGATGCGAAAGGGCTATTGATTTCCGCCATTCGCGATGAAGACCCGGTTTTGTTTTTGGAGCCGATGAAGCTGTATCGGGCGTTTCGCATGGAGGTGCCGGAAGAACCGTACACGATTCCGCTCGGCCAAGCGCGGGTCGTCAAAGAAGGAGACGATGTGACGATCCTCACGTGGGGGCCGACGGTGCCGCTTGTCGCCAAACTTGCCGCCGAGATGCAAACGAAAGGGGTCAATGCGGAGGTGATCGACCTTCGCTGCCTGCAGCCGCTTGATATCGACACGATCATTGCCTCGGTGGAAAAAACAGGGCGGGTGATGATCGTTCACGAGGCGGTGAAAACGGGGGGATTTGGCGCCGAAGTGGCGGCCTTGATCAGCGAGCGGGCGCTATTCGCTCTCTCGGCCCCGATCGTGCGCATCGCCGGCTACGACACGCCGTATCCGGTGCCGTCGGTGGAAGATGATTGGCTGCCGAACGCCGAGCGTATTGCGGAAGGGATTCACACGTTGCTGCGTTATTAGCCGATGGGCGGTACGTCCGCTGATCCCATCGATAAGGGGGAGAACGATGAGCGTATACGAATCACTGCTTGAATTGATCGGCGACCGCGAGCGGGTGAGCGTCAATGAAACGGTGCTCGAACACCACAGCAAAGGCATCGCCTACCATGCGCCGCATGCGCCTGATGTCGTTGTCTTTCCGAAGACGGCAGAGGAAGTGAGCTGGGTGATGGCGTTTGCCAACGAGCACCGCATTCCTGTTACGCCGTTTGGCGCCGGCACGAGCTTGGAAGGGCATGTCATCCCGGTTGCGGGCGGCATCAGCTTGGATTTGACGTTGATGAACAACATCATCGACATTCGCCCGGACGATTTTCTCGCCATCGTCGAGCCGGGAGTAACGCGGCTGCAACTGAATGAGGCGCTTAAGCGATATGGGTTGTTTTTCCCGGTCGATCCGGGGGCGGACGCGACGATCGGCGGCATGGCGGCGACGAACGCGAGCGGCACGAACTGCGTGAAATACGGCGTCATGCGCGATCAAGTGCTTGGCCTTGAGGTGGTGCTCGCTGACGGTTCGGTCATTCAAACGGGCAGCTTGGCGGTGAAATCGTCGGCCGGCTATGATTTGACAGGCTTGTTCGTCGGGTCGGAAGGGACGCTTGGCGTGTTCACCCGCCTTATTGTCCGCCTGCATGGCATTCCGGAGGCGACAAACGCTATCAAAGCGTGCTTCCCATCGCTCGAGGCGGCAGCGCAAGCGGCGTTTGCCGTGCTGAAAGCCGGCGTCGGTCCGGGGAAAATCGAGCTCGTTGACGAGGCGACGATCGCGGCGGTCAATGCGTACAAAAAAACCGATTATCCGGTGAAACCGACGTTGTTTATCGAACTGAGCGGCAGCCCATCAAGCGTCGAGGACGGAACAAAGCTTGTCAACGAATTGTGCGAAGCGGAGGGGGCGGTTTCGTTTGTGGTCGAGACCGACTCGCTCGCCCGCGCGAAGCTTTGGGAAGCGCGCCACCATGCGGCGTTCGCCATTCAAGCCGCCTATCCAGGCAAGGCGATGCTCTCAACAGATGTGTGCGTGCCGCTGTCCGAGCTGCCGGGGGCGATCGCCGATACACGTCGGCTCGTTGACGAGCAGAATATGACCGCCGCGATTTTCGGCCATGTCGGCGACGGCAATTACCATACGGTGCTTGCCTTTGACCCGAACGATGCGGATGAGATGGCGCGGATCGAACGCGTGCACGCCCATATCGTCCGCTATGCCTTATCGCGCGGCGGCACGTGCACGGGAGAGCACGGCATCGGCATTGGCAAACGGGCGTTTTTGCGTGAAGAAAAAGGAGACGCCGTGCTTTGGATGAAACGGTTGAAACAGCTGTTTGACCCGAACGGCATTCTCAATCCGGGGAAAATTTTTTGATCATAGCGGACGCTCTGCATCCCTGCCTGTTGGCGGGGATTTTTCTTTTGATCGGCGGGCGGTGCAAAGGAGAAATCCGCTAAGCGCGCCTCAAACAACACAAAAGTGTCAAGGCTGAGTTTAAAAAAAACAAACGCATTGTCCGCTAAACCTTGTATGCACAGCCCGTTCTCGTCCTTGTAACATAGCGTTACAACATAGAAAAAGTTGTTTTTCGTTTTCCTTTTGTTACAACAGGGCGCCATCCCCTTTACTTTTGCCATCAGGCGCGGTTTAGTAATAGTAGATGGGGCCAACAACAAGGCGATGGCGTTGCCGCGATCAGCGGAGCTGGGCTCAAACGGTTGGGCTGCTGTCCTTTCCGATCGTTTCCGTCTTCCGTCCCAGCAGCCGATACATTTCTTTCGCTAACCGTTCGAGCAAGTAGATGACCGGGAGCTGGGTTGTGACATCCGTCTGTCCGATCCGCTCCGGCGTGGTGTAGTATGTCAAGTTGTAGTCCGAGATGTTCGCGAGTGTGCAATGTTTCCGGTTGGTGATGCTGATGATCGTACTGCCGTTTTCCTTGAGTCGGTGCACTTGGGCGAGCGTATATGACGTCTCTCCAGACACCGACAAGGCGATGACAGCGCAGTTGTGGAAATAATGTCCGTAAATAGGAAAAAATGGGTCCTTGATGTAGACGGAAAACTTTTGAAAGGCGGAAAAATAGCGGGAGCCGTATTCGGCCAAAATGCCCGAGCTGCCCGATCCGACGAAAATGACGTGCTCCGCTTGGGCGATCGCGGCTGCCGCCTCCAGAATGGTCCGCTCGTAATCGGCGGTCAGCGTCCGCTCGAAAAATTCTTTAAGCGCCTCTTGACTGTTGATGATTGACGTTCGCTTTGTCTCGCGCAAATACAGCTTCCATTTTGTCTTAAATTCGCTGAACCCTTCGCATCCGACCTTTTTGCAAAAACGGAGCACAGTCGGCGACGAGACATGGACGGCTTCGGCGAGCTCGCGGATGCGCATGTACGCGACTTCATGCGGGTGTTTCATCACGTAGTCGTAAATGGCGTAATCGAGCTCGGAAAACTGGGCGATTTGTTCGGGAGTGAACATCGGGACACCTCGCTTTCATGGGACGGAACGTGCGATGGCTGGGAAAGGATGGCGCTTTCAAGCCCACTGGTTGATTCCTACATTGATTATACCATGCCCAACAGGGCGAAAGGGGAAGAGGAATATGGATAAACGATTGAAAATGGCGACGATCGGCGGCGGATCGAGCTACACGCCGGAATTGGTCGAAGGGTTGATCAAGCGTTATCATGAATTGCCGGTCGGGGAATTGTGGCTTGTCGATATTCCGGAAGGCAAAGAAAAACTTGAAATCGTCGGCGCACTTGCCAAACGGATGGTTGAAAAAGCTGGCGTGCCGATCGAGATTCATTTGACTTTGGATCGCCGCCGGGCGCTTGACGGGGCTGACTTTGTCACGACGCAGTTTCGCGTCGGAGGTCTTGAGGCGCGGGCGAAAGACGAGCGCATTCCGCTCAAGTACGGGGTGATCGGCCAGGAGACAAACGGCCCGGGCGGATTGTTTAAGGGATTGCGGACGATTCCGGTCATTTTTTCACCAGCCTTTTCGGCAGGATTTTGCCCAAGGCGCGGCGAATAAAATAAAGGAAGTTCAAATATCACAAGGAGGGAGACCGTGTCCGAAACACGAATCGACCACGACCGGCTGTTTAAGGAGTTGTTGTCGACGTTTTTTGAAGAGTTTTTGCTTCTTTTTTTCCCGCACGTGTATGAACAAATCGACTTCCGCCACGTCTCATTTTTGTCCGAAGAGGTGTTTACGGATGTGGTAGCCGGCGAAAAGCACCGTGTGGATCTATTGGTCGAAACGAAGTTGAAGGGGGAAGACGGGCTGATCATCGTGCATATCGAACATCAAAGCTACACGCAGCCGACGTTTCCCGAGCGCATGTTCATTTATGTCAGCCGCTTGTTTCAAAAATACCGTCGCCGCATTCTTCCCATTGCCATCTTCAGCTATGACGAACACCGCGATGAACCGTCCTCGTTCACCATCAAGTTTCCGTTCCTAACCGTTGTCGATTTCCGCTTTCTTACTGTTGAACTTCGCAAACTGCCATGGCGCGAGTACATTCGCCGCGACAACCCGGTTGCCGCCGCCTTGTTAAGCAAAATGGGGTATAATGAAAGCGAAAAGGTTGAAGTGAAAAAAGAATTTTTGCGCCTGCTCGTCCGCCTGGAGCTTGACGAGGCGAGGCAGCGGCTGTTGTTTCGGTTTTTCGAGACGTATTTGACGCTGTCCGAACAAGAGGAAATCCAATTGCGAAACGAGGTGAGCCAAATGGAAACGAAGGAAGCGAAAAAAGTGAACGATCTCCTGATCTCATACGAGCGGCAGGGAATGGAAAAAGGGATGGAAAAAGGGAAAATGGACGTGGCCAAGCGGATGTTGGCGAAAGGGTACGACGTGCCGACGATTTGTGAGTTGACCGGGTTGCCGGTGGAGGCAGTGGAAAAGTTGAAAGAGTAAAAAAATGGGGAGATGCCGTTCCGATGCAGCGAGCCTGTTTCGGAACGGCGTTTTTTGCTCACTCTGCGCTTGATGATGGGCATGGCCATTGCCGCATGGCGGATGATGCCGGCCGGGCTGAACCCTATTTGTATTTCATATAGATGCAATTTGAAGCTTTACCATTTGCAGCTTTTACCAAGTATTTGATCGACTGTCGGGCGACCGAACAACGCCGCTTCCAGACCCATATATGGGTCTGTGAAGCAGGCGGTTGTTCGGTCTTCCGTCACGCCTTGGCGTGACGGGGCAAGCCACAGGCTTGCCTTCGACAGTCGAAAATGGACAAACCGCTTTTCCGTCAAGGATATGTTAAACTTCTTCGTTGCATCTATACAGCTTTTGCTGCCATCGAGAAGCAGAGGCTGTGCGGCCGCGGCAGGGCGGGAAGAAGGGAGAGACACGGCATCCATTTTCTTTTGTCTAGGCTAGCGCCCCGTCATTCGTGTACAATGGCGGTAGGAGGGATCAAGATGCGCGATTGGTGGAAACGGCTGTTTTACGGCGGCGGCATCGCCGCGCTGCTTGCAAGCGCTTCCTTCACCGCCTATTGCGCTTGGAACGTGTATGCATATCCGGAGCCAGAGAAGGAACGGGTTCCGGCAAAAACAAAAGATGCATACCATTTCGTGCTTGTGCCGGAGGAACTCGATAATGATTACTGGCGGTTGGTGGAAAAAGGAGCGAAAGCGGCGGCGAAAGAACTGGGGGTTGATCTCGAGTATATCGGCCCGCGGCAGGCGAATATTGATGAGCATTTGCGCATTTTAAAAAAGGCGGCGGCAGCGAAAGTCGATGGAATCATCACACAAGGGTTGACGGAAGCGGAATTTGTCCCGGTGATTAACGAAATCACGGACAAGAATATTCCTGTGGTGACGATCGATACGGATGCCCCGACGAGCCGACGTGTCGCCTATGTGGGGACGGATAATTATTATGCCGGTTTTCTCGCAGGAAGGGCGTTAGCTGAGGATACGAAGGGCAAGGCAACGGTTGCGATTATTACCGGCAGTTTGACGGCGGCGCACCAACAGCTGCGAGTGCGCGGATTTGAGGATGCGGTGAGACAGGAAAAAGGCATCCGCATCGTCGCCATCGAAGAGTCGCACATTACGCGTGTGCAAGCCGCGGAAAAGGCGTATACGATTTTGAAAAAGCACCCGGATGTGAATGCGTTTTACGGCACGAGCGCGCTTGATGCGATTGGCGTTGCCAAGGTGGTCGAGCAGTTTCACCGGGAGCAAAAGACGTATATTATCGGTTTTGATACGCTTCCTGAGACGATCCGCTATTTGCAAAAAGGAACGATTGCGGCGACCGTGGTGCAGGAGCCGTATGAAATGGGATATCGGGCCGTGAACATGATGGCCCAGATCGTTGCCGGGAGAGACGTGCCGGCGGTGACGAATACGGAGACGAAAGTCATTCGGAAAAAAGACTTGCCGCTGCGCCCGGCGCGCAATTATGAGGTCAACACGCCATGAAGGTGCCTGCCAGGCCTCCGTAGGGAGGGGGCTGAAAGCGGAGGAAGGTTGGCGAACGCCGCTAAAGCATGAGAGACGGCCGTCCTTGACGTTCGAACACGTTCGGCTTGAAGCGGCAGGGCGATGCAGGCAACAAAGCGCCGGTGACAGCGGGGTGGAATCCAGATGAACATTCGGACGAAGATGCTGCTTTGTTTTACCGTTTTTTTGCTTTTGCTTAACGGAGCGGTGTTTCTTTTGTATCAGACGAGCGAAGAGATGATGAGCGATTATGATCAACGGATGCGCCGATTGTTGTTGCTGAATGAGGTGTCGCAGCGGGCAAACCGAATGATGGAACAGCTCAATGCGTACGTCTCGGAAAAAGAAGGACGGTATGCACGCGCTTATGAGCGGGAGTTCCGCTGGCTGCAGCAACACCGCCGGCAGCTCGGCGCCATCTTGCCAGTGCTGTCCGACCGGCTGGCGGCGGAAAACTATGAACATATGATTGAAAGTTTGCTGGAGGAGGCGGCGCTGACGGTCTATCATTTTCAAGCCGGAAATATTGGCTTGTACTCGTCCCACTTGCATGAAACGATGAACATTGCGTCCTTTTTGCAAGAGGAAACGTTAAACTTGATTGACGATGAGCTGACGGCCTACCAACGGCGGTACGATGAAGTGGAGCGGCGCAACCGCTATTTCCGCTATATGGGGATGGGATTGTTTGTCACGACGTTGTTGCTTGGCGCCTTGCTGGCGGTGTTCTTTTCCGGCCACTTAACGAAGCCGATCATTCTTCTCTCGCGCGCTGCCCGATCCATCGCTGACGGGCGGCTGGACGGGCCGGATATTGAGCCGATGACCAACGATGAGCTGCGGCTGTTGACGATCACGTTTAATGACATGCGCCGCAATTTAAAGCAGCTGATTGCGGAGATGAAACAAAAGGCTGAGCTCGACCGGCTGGTGAAGGAACTGGAACTCAAAAGCTTGCAAAGCCAAATCAATCCGCATTTTTTATTCAATACGCTGAACACGGTCGCGAAGATGGCGTACTTGGAGAACGCCCAGCAAACGTCGCGGCTGATTGAAGCGGTGGCGGCCATTTTGCGCTACAACTTGGGCGATTTGCAGCGGACGGTGACGCTTGCCGATGAGGTGCGCATCGCCCGTGAATATTTCTTCATCCAGCAGACGCGGTTTTTTGATCGGATCAAGTTTTCGTTAGAGGCGGAACCATCTTGCCTCGATCAACCGCTTCCGCCGCTCACGTTGCAGCCGCTGATTGAAAATGCGTTCATCCATGGCATTGAGACGTACGAGCAGGGAGCCGAGCTGTCCGTGTCCGTTTTCGCCGAAAACGAGCGGGTCGTTGTGGAAGTGCGCGACAATGGTGTCGGCATGGATGAGCAGGTGAAAGCGGAGCTTGATGCGTTGATCCGCGGCGAAGAACCGCCGGCGCGCCGCGAGCAAGGGCGCGGCCATTCGACCGGCATCGGCTTGCACAATGTCATTCGCCGGCTGCAGCTGTTTTACGGAGTGATGGATGTGGCCGAAATCGAGTCTGCACCAGGAAAAGGAACGACGGTGCGGTTATGGCTGCCAAGATGGCAAGGGGGGATGAACGGTGAAAGTGGCGATCGTCGATGATGAGGCGTTGGAGCGAAGAGCGCTTTGCAAAATGATTAACGACCACCTTCCGGACATCGAGGTGGTCGCCGAGGGCGCCAACGGGCGCGAGGCCATTGACATTGCCAAGCAATATTGTCCGGATGTGATGCTCATTGACATCAAAATGCCTGGCCTTGACGGGCTGCAAGCGATCGAAGCGATTCGCCAAGACGGCCTCGATCTGGAGTTCATTATTGTGTCGGCGTTTGATTTGTTCGACTATGCGAAACAAGCGATGCGGTTTGGCGTCAAGGAATATTTATTGAAACCGAGCCGGAAGGAGGAGGTCATTTCGGCTTTGGAACGGGTCAGCCAAGAAGTGGCGGCCAAGCGGCAACACGAGGAGAGCAACCGCCAGCTCGAGGAGCAGATTCGCCGGTTGCAGACGCTTGTGGAAAGCGAATGGCTGTCCGTCCTCATGACAGAAGACGTATCGGCTGATGAGTGGGAGCGGTGGAAGGAGCTGCTGCCGTTTTCGATTGCGTCGGGGATGTTCCTCGTCATTCAGTTCCCGGATGCAGGGGTGGCTGACGAATGGAAATCATGGCTGGACAAGCAGCTTAGCGGGCAGGCGCCAACGCGCTATTGGATCGGGCGGATGGCGAACCGGCGCCTGCCGGTCTTGTTTTTCCGCAGCCCAAACGATGGCGAGCCGGCCTGGAAGCCCGTCATCCAGGCATTGGCGCTCGATTTGGCGCGGCAGTTTTCGGCCCGGTACGGCGCCGCGCTGTATATCGGGCTCGGCTCCCCGTTTTCCCGCCTTGACCAACTTCGTTCCTCGTACTATGAGGCGCTGTCGGCCGCACATTATTACGCCGACCGGCAAAAAGCGCAAGTGGGGTTTCTGCCGGCGGAAGCGACGCGCGCCGGCGGGGGAGCGGAACGGGATAAACGGCTGTTTGAAGCGCTGCGCCTTGGCGACATCGAGCAAGCCCGGATGATCTGTCTGACGTATATAGAGGAACTGGCCTCTTCTCATTCACTGCCGGCCGCCGGGCGCAAAGCGGAAGAGACCTTTGTGTGGCTCGGGCGTCTTCTATCGGAGCTGGGCATTCGTTACGAGCGGCTCGCTTCCTTTGCTTCCTGCCGGTCGGCGGCAGAATTGAAGCGGGCGGCGCTTGATGAACTGGACCGCATCGCCGCTGATCTCGAGGCTTGGCGCCAGCAGCAAGCGTATGGCAAACTCGGCAAGGCGAAAGACTACATTGACCGTCATTACGCCGAGCCGCTGACGCTTGAGGAAGTGGCTGAACAAGCGGGCATCAGTCCGTACTACTTCAGCAAACTGTTCAAAGAGCATTTTGGCATCACCTTTATCGACTACGTGACGAACGTGCGCATCGAGCGGGCGAAAGAAGCGCTGGCTGAGACTGATCAAAGCTTAAAAGAAATTTGTTTTCTCGTCGGCTACAACGACCCAAACTATTTCAGCCGCGTCTTTAAAAAGCAGACCGGCCTGTCGCCGAGCGAATACCGGAAAAAAGTACTGGCGCGCTGACAAGGGGAGTGCTGTCTCCAACAAGGAAGGTGGATGGCGAGTCAAAAGGCAAACGGGCAAGTCCCGCAAACCCGCAAACGAAGTGGGTTGCCCCGCCCTCTTCCGGCGTCCGAAACGAAGCCCGCCCCCTGATGGGGAGACGGGCTTTTTTCGCGCCATTGAAGCGAAATGGCCGCTAGCTGTACCAGCGAGACTTTCGTTTGCCCGACAGGAGAACGGAAAACAAAAAAGTGAAGAAAAACGCAAAAAAGTGAAGAAATCAAGCCGCAGTTTGATGAGTGGCGCATGGTACACTCAACATTGAAAGGGGTTTCAAAAAACAGATGCAAAGGGGGAGAATCATGAGAAAGAAAGCATCCGCATGGCTGGCGCTTGCGCTTGGAATTGGGATGGCGCTGTCGGGCTGCAGCAGCTCGAACTCTTCATCCGATAACGCCAAACAAGGCAGCCAAAAAGCGGGAGAGAAACTCGAGATTTTCAGCTGGTGGACCGGAGCCGGTGAGGAAGACGGCTTAAAAGCGCTCATCAAACTGTTCCAAGAAAAATATCCGGATATTGAAGTCGAAAACGCAGCGGTCGCCGGCGGGGCCGGGACGAACGCCAAGGCGGTCTTAGCGAGCCGCATGCAAGGGAACGACCCGCCATCGACGTTCCAAGTGCACGGCGGAGCGGAACTCAATGAAGGTTGGGTGGCCGCCGGCAAAATGGAGCCGCTCAACGATTTATATGAAAAAGAAGGCTGGATGGACAAATTCCCGAAAGCGTTGATTGACATGGTGAGCAAGGACGGCAACATTTACTCCGTGCCCGTCAACATTCACCGCGGCAACGTGCTGTGGTACAACAAAAAAATCTTTGCCGATAACGGACTCCAGCCGCCGAAAACGTTCGACGAGTTTTTCCAAGTGGCTGACAAGCTGAAAGCAAAAGGCATTACGCCGCTTGCATTGGGCGACAAAGAGCCGTGGGTTGCGACGCACCTGTTTGAAAACGTGCTGCTTGGCACGCTCGGAACGGAAAACTACAAGAAGCTTTGGACCGGTGAAGTCTCGTTTAACGATCCGCAAGTGAAACAAGCCGTTGAGACGTTTAAGAAAATGCTCAACTATATTAACGAAGACCATAGCTCGCGCAACTGGCAAGACGCCGCCCAGCTCGTTGCCGAAGGAAAAGCGGCCATGTACGTGATGGGAGACTGGGTGAAAGGCTATTTTGTCAACGATTTGAAATTGAAGGTGAACCAAGACTTCGGCTATGTGCCGGTGCCGAATACGGAAGGCAAGTTTATGGTCATCACCGATACGTTCGGCTTGCCGAAAGGTGTGAAAAACCCGGACGATGTGAAGAAATTTTTAGCAGTGCTTGGTTCGGTGGAAGGACAAGATGCGTTTAACCCGCTGAAAGGCTCCATCCCGGCCCGCATCGATGCGGATCCGTCCAAGTACGATGAATACGGCAAACAAACGATGCAAGACTTCAAAACAGCGGAGCTGGCGCCAAGCTTAGCGCACGGTTCAGCAGCGCCGGAAGGGTTTGTCACGAAGGTGAATCAGGCTGTCAACATTTTCGTGACGCAAAAAGATGTGAAGACGTTCATCGACACGTTGGCTTCAGCAGCAACAGAACTGAAGAAGTAATCGGGAAAAGGGGACGGGAGCCATTCTCTTCCCCTTTTCGTCATCATGAGGAGGGATGATGGTGGAAACGGTCAGCATCACGCCAGCCGAGAAGACAGCAGGTGTCCCCGCGGTGCGGAAAAAGCGGAAATGGACGGCCGATCATTGGCTGGCAGCGGCGTTTTTGGCGCCGTCGGTCGTACTGATTTTCTTATTTGTATACGGGTTTATCGGCTGGACGGGGTATGTGTCCTTGAGCAACTGGAATTCGCTCGTGCCGGATTGGTCGTTTGCCGGGTTGAAAAACTATCTGTATTTGTTTCATGATTTCCGCTTCCAAGCGGATCTGCGCAATACGCTTGTGTTTACGGTGTTGTTTATCGCCGCCGTCATTGTGTTGGGACAATTGCTTGCCATTTTGCTTGACCAAAAACTGCGCGGCGAGTCGCTGTTTCGCAACATTTTCTTTTTCCCGATGGCCTTGTCATTTGTCGTCACCGGGGTCGTGTGGCAATGGCTGTTCAACCCGTCAACCGGCGTCAATTTGTTTTTAAAACCGCTCGGCTTGGATTCTAAATGGTATACCGACACAACGATTCTCGGTGGATTCCATTGGGGCAAAATCGAATTTGGCATCCCAGTGGCCATCATTGCCGTTGTCGTGGCGGCCGTTTGGCAAATGACGGGATTTGCGGTTGCGATGTATCTCGCCGGCCTGCGCGCCATTCCAGATGAAGTGCGGGAAGCGGCGCGGATGGACGGGGCGACCGAGTTTCAATTGTATTGGAAAATCATTTTGCCGCTGTTACGACCGATCACCGTCAGCGTCATCATCATTATGGCCCATATTTCGCTGAAAATTTTCGACTTGATTTACGCCATGACCGGGCCGGGGGCGAACTTTGTCACCGATGTGCCGGGCGTGTACATGTTTGAAACGACGTTCCGCGGCAACTATTACGCCAACGGCGCGGCGATTGCGATCGTGATGCTGCTGTCGGTCGCCATCTTTATCGTTCCGTATCTCATCTCAAGCCGCAAGGGGGGATCGTGATGGCGAGATCCGTGTGGGCGCGGCCGTTTTTGTATTTATTGGCCCTCGTCATGAGCGTGTTTTTCCTGTTGCCGGTGTATGTCATGGTCACAACGAGCTTGAAGCCGCTCGATGAAGTGACATTGGCCGATATGTGGAAGCTGCCGTCAACGATTGACTGGAGCAGCTACGCGACGGCGTTTGACAAGCTCGCCCCGAACTTTTGGAATTCGATTTTGCTCGTCGTGCCGGCGACGTTGTTATCCGCGCTGCTTGGGTCGCTCAACGGCTACGTGCTGTCGAAATGGAAGTTTAAAGGAGCGGATACGCTCTTTACGCTCATTTTGTTCGGCATGTTCATCCCGTATCAAAGCATTCTTATTCCGCTTATCCAGTTTTTGCGCGAAATCGGGCTGTACAACACGATTCCGGGGCTCGTGTTCGTCCATGTCGTCTACGGCATTCCGATTACGACGCTCATGTTCCGCAATTTTTACGCCGCGATACCGGATGAGATGATTGAGTCGGCCAAAATCGACGGCGCGGGGTTTATCCGCATCTTCCGGTACATTATGCTCCCGCTGTCGATCACCGGCTTTGTCGTTGTCGCCATTTGGCAGTTTACAAACATTTGGAACGAGTTTCTGTTCGCGGTGACGATCACGACATCGGACAAACAGCCGATCATGGTCGCCTTGCAAAATTTATCCGGCAGCCAAATCGTCCAATGGAACGTGCAAATGGCGGGGGCTTTGTTGGCCGCACTGCCGACGTTGCTCGTGTACACCTTCCTCGGCAAATACTTCGTCCGCGGCTTGCTTGCCGGCTCGGTGAAGGGGTGAGCCAATCAGCGGTGTAGATCAACAAACCCAGCAGACAATAGAATCGATTGCACTATGTTTCAAAGAGCCGCTGATCAGCGGCTTTTTGCCATTGATGTCTTCTCCCTTTTTCTAGTAAGATAGACACAAGAAAAGAGCAGATGAAGAAAGCGAGGCGTACATATGATCCTAGGAGCCATTGAAGCTGGAGGCACGAAATTTGTCTGCGCCATCGGCGATGAACATGGGAACATCCATGAACGGGCGGTGTTTCCGACGACGGCGCCGGAAGAGACGATGGCGCACGTCATCGACTTTTTCCGTCCGCACCGCATCGAGGCGATTGGGATCGGATCGTTCGGCCCGATCGATTTGCGTCCGGACAGTCCGACGTACGGATGCATTACGAGCACACCGAAACAGGCGTGGGCGCAGTTTGATTTTGTCGGCACAATGAAGCAGCATTTTCCCGTGCCGATCGGCTTTGACACGGATGTCAATGCGGCGGCGCTCGGCGAGCAGCGCTGGGGGGCGGCGCGAGGGCTTGACAGCTGCCTGTACATGACGGTCGGCACCGGCATCGGCGTCGGCGCGATCGTCGAGGGCCGCTTGCTGCACGGGCTGCTTCACCCGGAGATGGGCCACATATTGGTCCGCCGCCATCCGGATGACGCGTTTGCCGGCATTTGCCCGTATCATGGCGACTGCTTGGAAGGCATGGCGTCTGGTCCTGCGATTGAGCGGCGCTGGGGGAAAAAGGGAGCGGAGCTTGCCGACCGGAGCGAGGTGTGGGAGCTTGAGGCGTTTTACTTAGCCCAAGCGATCGCCAACTACATCCTCATTTTATCGCCGAAAAAGGTGATCACGGGCGGGGGCGTCATGAAGCAGACGCACGTGCTGCCGCTTGTGCGCCGTCATGTGCAGGAATTGCTTGGCGGCTATATTCAGCATGAAGCGATTCTCGAGAAGATCGATGAGTACATCGTCCTCCCAGGGCTCGGCGATAACGCCAGCATCTCGGGCGCTTTGGCGCTCGCGGCGGCGGCAAACGAATAGCAAGAACGGCCGTCCACCGTCTTCAATCAGGCGGTGGGGCCGTTTTTTTGTTTGAAGGCAGGGATGTTGACTGATTGTTCGGCAAATTCAGGCCGAAAAATGACTGTTTGGTCAAAAAATATCGTTTTTGAGTTGCACGCCTTTATAACAATAGTTTATAATCGTTTTGACCAGATGGTCATATAGGATATGGAGGCGAGGACAATGACTGATGTTCGACGGTTGGTTGAATGGCTGCAACAGCGCGGCGTACGGGTTGATTTCGTGAAACCGCGCGCGGTGCTGCCGTCGTATCGGCAATGGATGAAGGCGAATGGGAAAGGAATGAGTCGCTGCCATGGATGAACGGCGCGTCCAATTTATTGAGGCGGCAATGAAATTGTTTGCCGAAAAAGGGTATCATGAGACGTCGATTCAAGATTTGGTCGAGGCATGGGGGATTTCCAAAGGAGCGTTTTATCACCATTTCGCCTCGAAGGAAGATTTGTTGCTGGCGGTGCTCCGCTACTACAGCGAAAAAATGGTCGCTGATTTCATGGCGGACGGAGGGGAAGGGACGGAAAAAGAACGGTTTACTCGCCAGCTGGCCGCCCATTTTTCTCACATTCGCGAGTACAAAGACTTTTTGCGTATGATGATGTCGGAGCAATTGCCGAAAGTCAATCCGGAAGTGGAACGGTATATGTTCCGCCAGCATGGGCGCCTTTTTTTATGGTATTGCACCCGTCTGGCGGAGGTGTACGGAGAGGCAGTCGGTCCGTATGTGTATGATGTCGCTATGATAACCAACGGCATCATCCGACAATATTTGTTTTACTTCTTTTTTCGCGAAGAGGCGTTTGACGCGGACGAGGCGGCTCGTTTTCTCGTGCGGCGCATTGATGCGATTGTTGCCAGCTTCACGGCTGATGAGCGCCCGCTTTTGACCGAGGAGTCGTTTGCGCCATGGATGAAACTTGAGGAGCGTGAGCGCGAGCGTCAGCGGGAGCGGCTGGCTTCGGCGTTCGCCGCCGTCCGGGAGGCCGCCAACGGGCTCAATCCGAAGCAGGCGAACGATGTGCTTGAAGCTATAGCGGCGCTGGAGGAAGAGCTGCTTGGGCGCAATGAGCCGCCGCGCGCCTATATCGTCGAAGCGCTGCTTTTGTATTTGCGTCATCAACAGGCGCCTTCGCTTGCAGCGGCTTTGGACGCACTGATCCAAGAAATGGAAGCGTATCAACGACTAAATGGATGGGAGAGAGAACCATGGAAAAAGCGTTAACAGTGCCAGCGAGCACCATTCGTCATCGCCCGTTGCTGATCACAGGGCTGATCATTGCGATGCTGTTTGCGGCATTAGACGGAACGATCGTCGGCACGGCCATGCCGCGCATCGTCGGGGAACTTGGCGGGCTGGGCGTCATGACGTGGCTGACGACGGCGTATATGTTGACGTCAACGACGGTCGTGCCGATCGCTGGCAAGCTCGCTGACTTATTAGGCCGACGTCTCGTGTATGTGAGCGGGCTTGTCATTTTTATGGCTGGCTCGGCGCTTTGCGGCATGGCGGATGATATGACCGAGCTCATCATTTACCGCGGCATTCAAGGACTAGGCGGCGGGATTATGATGCCGATGGCGATGATTGTCATCGGTGACGTGTTCACCGGCAAGGAGCGGGCAAAATGGCAAGGGGTGTTCGGCGGTTTGTACGGCCTCGCTTCGGTGCTGGGCCCGCAAATCGGCGGTTTTATCGTCGATCATTTGAACTGGCGCTGGGTGTTTTACATCAACTTGCCGGTCGGCATTCTCGCCACGGTGCTGATTGCCATGGGACTAAGCAAATATAAAGCCGAAGGGCCGGTGAAATTCGACATCGCCGGGATGGTGACGTTGACCGTGGGGGTCGTCAGTTTGCTTTTGGGACTGACGTTTGGCGGCGACCGATATCCGTGGGGGTCGTGGCAAATCATCTCGCTGTTTGCGGCGGCCGTTGTCTTTTTCGCTTTGTTTGTTTGGGCGGAAAAACGGGCGGAGGAGCCGATCATTCCGCTTTGGTTGTTCCGCAATCGGACATTTACGCTCCTCAATGGCATCGGCTTTTTTATGAGCGTCGGTATGTTCGGCGCGATTATGTTTGTGCCGTTTTTTATGCAAGGCATTGTCGGTGTGAGCGCCACCCAATCCGGGACGATTATGACGCCGATGATGATCACGATGATTATCGGCAGTGTCCTTGGCGGCCGACTGGTATACCGGATCGGGGTGAAGCCGCAGCTGATCATCGGCATGGTCATTATGGCGTCAGCGTTCGGGCTGCTTAGCACGATGGATGTCGAGACGTCGAAATGGACGGCGACGTTGTATATGATTATTCTTGGACTTGGCACCGGCTTGGTCATGCCGATTTTGACGCTCGCCTTGCAAGAAAGCTTCCCGAAATCGGAGCTTGGCGTTGTCACCTCTTCGAGCCAGTTTTTCCGTTCAATTGGCGGGACGTTCGGCATGACGGTGCTAGGCGCCATCATGAACCACCGGTCGAGCGCCTTGCTTGACGAGCGGCTCATGCCAAAGCTCCAAGCGCTGCCGGCGCAGGCGAAAGGGCTTGTCGACCGCTTTGCCGATATGATTCATACCGACCCGCAAGGCTTGTATTCCGTCTTGCTCAGTCCGGACGCGATGGCCAAGATTCCAGTGCCGCTGCGCGACATGTTCGTGCCGGTGCTGAAGCAGTCGCTTGTCGATTCGCTGCAATCCGTCTTTTTGTTCGGGTTCGTGTTTATTGCGGTGGGCTTGCTTTTGGTGTTCGGCTTGAAACGGATCGCCTTGTCCGATCGGGCTGAGGCGATGAAGCAGGCAAAAGAGGCCGAGTGAAAAAAGGAGATGGCGGACCGCGCCTTTTCAGCGAGAAGGCGGGCCGCCGTTTTTTGCTGCGACGAACAAACCGCCCCGGAGGTGATGAAGCATCCGGGGACGGGTAGGCGAATGGAAGCCGGCCGCTCTCCCCATGCGGATCATTTTGCCAAGCGGGTTCGCATCGATGTGATGTGCGGCGCATGGCGGTTTCACAGCAGCGGCCCGCAATGGGCGGCTACGGCGCGCCTGCATCCGCGCTTTGGCCGAAGACGCGCGAGCGGGTGAGAAAGCGGACGCCTTCCGGGCCTTCGAGTGAAAACATGCCGCCGCGCCCGGGGACGACGTCAATGATGAGCTGCGTATGCTTCCAATATTCGTATTGCGCCTTAGAGATGTAAAACGGGCAGCCGCCGATTTCGCCAAGCAAAACATCGGAATCGCCGACGATCAACTCGCCGAGCGGGTAGCACATCGGCGAGCTGCCGTCGCAGCAGCCGCCGGATTGGTGGAACATGAGCGGACCGTATTTCGCCTTTAATTTTTCAATCAATTCTAACGCTGCTTCGGTGGCGATGACTTTCGGTTCATCAGGCATCGGATGCACCTCCTTTCGCATCATGGCCAAAGACAGGCTCCTAGAGCAGCTTTGCTGGATTCGTCGAATGGAACGGTTGTTGCGTCGTTTTCCATTCCATCATCAAAAGGCGTTTGCGTGGTTTTGGCGGTGACGGATGCAACAGTGGGCAAAAGGCAGCGCGTCGGCGCTGCCTTTTGCCGTGGAAGAGCAGGTGGGCCAATGTTAGAACAAGCCAAGTTTTTTCGGCGAATAGCTGACGAGCAAGTTTTTCGTTTGTTGGTAATGGTCGAGCATCATTTTGTGCGTTTCGCGGCCGATGCCGGACATCTTGTAGCCGCCAAATGCCGCATGGGCCGGATAAATGTGATAGCAGTTCGTCCACACGCGGCCGGCCTGGATGCCGCGGCCGAAGCGGTACGCGGTGTTGATGTCGCGCGTCCAGACGCCGGCGCCAAGGCCGTACAGCGTTTCATTGGCGATTGAAAGCGCTTCGTCGTGATCTTTAAACGTTGTGACCGCGAGCACTGGGCCGAAAATTTCTTCTTGGAAAATGCGCATTTTGTTATGCCCTTTGAAAACGGTCGGCTTGACGTAATAGCCGCCGGCGAGTTCTCCTTCGAGCATGTTCCGCTCGCCGCCGATCAAGAGCTCAGCGCCTTCCTGTTTGCCGATGTCGATGTATGACAAAATTTTCTCGAGCTGCTCGGACGAGGCTTGGGCGCCGATCATCGTTTCCGTATCGAGCGGATTGCCTTGCTTGATTTGCTTGACGCGCTCAAGCGCCCGTTCCATAAAGGCGTCGTAAATCGACTCATGGATGAGGGCGCGCGACGGGCATGTGCACACTTCGCCTTGGTTTAAGGCGAACATCGTAAAGCCTTCGAGCGCTTTATCGAGAAACTCGTCATCTTTGTCCATCACATCAGCGAAGAAAATGTTCGGGGACTTGCCGCCAAGCTCAAGCGTAACCGGCACGATGTTTTGCGAGGCGTACTGCATGATGAGCCGTCCGGTCGTCGTTTCACCGGTGAACGCCACTTTCGCCACGCGCGGGTTCGAGGCGAGCGGCTTGCCGGCTTCTAAGCCAAAGCCGTTGACGATGTTGACGACGCCAGGTGGAAGCAAATCTTCGATGAGTTCGATGAGAACGAGGATCGACGTCGGCGTTTGCTCCGCCGGTTTCAAGACGACGCAGTTGCCGGCCGCGAGCGCTGGAGCGAGTTTCCAGGCCGCCATTAAAATCGGGAAGTTCCACGGGATGATTTGCCCGACGACGCCGAGCGGTTCTTTGAAATGATAGGCGACCGTGTCGTGATCGATTTCCGAAATCGTGCCTTCTTGCGCGCGAATGCAGCTGGCGAAGTAGCGGAAATGGTCGATGGCGAGCGGAATGTCAGCCGCCAACGTTTCGCGGATCGGCTTGCCGTTTTCCCATGTTTCCGCAACGGCGAGCATTTCCAAGTTTTCTTCCATCCGGTCGGCGATTTTGTTCAACAAACGGGCGCGCTCCGCTGGAGACGTGCGTCCCCATGCGTCTTTTGCCGCATGGGCGGCGTCAAGCGCCAGTTCGATGTCCGCCGCTTTTGAGCGCGGCACTTCGCAATACGGCTGTCCGGTGATTGGCGTGATATTTTCGAAATACTCGCCGTCGACCGGCGGCACCCATTTGCCGCCAATGAAGTTTTCGTAGCGCTTTTTAAATGTGACAAGCGCGCCTGGCTGACCTGGTTGTGCGTAGATCATCCCCGATTCCTCCTCCATTTAAGTTTTTGAATCCGATTACAAGATAAAGAATATTATAAAAATTTTGTGCCGTCAAGAATTTTGTGTAATGAGAGATAGATAGGGTATATCTGAATGGATTGGGAATAGATAAGAGCAGGTTTCCTCCGCATAGGAGGCGGAATATTCTGTCTCCTGTGCGGAAAGGGAGAATCCCTTTGCTTTGTGATTTACAGAAAAAAGCCGTCTGAAAGCCCACGGTTTGTGGCCGCGCGCCCCTATCAAGAAGCCTGGCTGAATCGACTGCTGGACGGAACCGCCAAACAAAGGGCAGTGAAGCTCTACAAAAAGAGAAAGAAATGGTATTTCGCCGTCGCGATCACGTTTTCAGTGGAACCACGAAACGAACCCAATGTGATGGGCGTTGACCTGGGACTCCGTTATATGGCCGTTGCCAGCGTCGGAACGAAGTCATTGTTTTTTAAAGGCAATCCATGCGCCTTTATTCGCCGACGATATGCGGCTTTGCGGCGAACGTTGGGCAAAGCCAAGAAGCTCCATATGATTCGCAAAATCGGCCATAAAGAGTCCCGCTGGATGAAGGATGTGAACCACAAAATCAGCCGTCAAATCGTCCACTTTGCCCTCGCCAACGGTGTTGGCGTGATTCGGATGGAAGATTTGACGGGGATTCGGAAACGAGCCGCTTCTTTAAAAGAAGCAGGGCGAAGCCTTCATTCTTGGGCGTTTCATCAACTGCAAACAATGATGGCCTATAAAGCCGAAATGGCGGGCATTCGGGTGGAGTGGGTGAATCCGAACTACACAAGTCAAACATGCCGATGCGGTCATCGGGAGAAAGCCAACCACAACGGCATCCTCTTCCAATGCCAAGAGTGCGGATACACCATCCACGCCGACTTAAATGGGGCGATCAACATCGCCAAAGCGATTTCGGGCTTGAGCGCCTAACCTAGCGCACTGGTCACAGGTGCGCCGTCCATCGGGGTACATCCTAACCTGATGGGATGGGCTGATGACACAGCCCCGAACTTGGGCGTTGTCCGAACCCGAAAGGGATGAGGGCGCAAACGACCCAAGAATCCCACGGCTTCAGCCGTGTGGAGTGTCAAATTAGCATGGCTGGACAATGCTGTCAAATTGAAAATGCCAATGCGGCAGTAATAGGATGATGAGAAAAGGCGCCCCGAAGCAACGGGGCGCCTTTGGTTGGCTTCAAGGACTTCGATCGACGGTTTGTCCATCAATCGACTTCCAGGCCTTCCAGCCAGCGGCTCGCGTAGACGCTGCAAAGATGATGGAACACTTCGATCGCCTCGTTCGGGTCGGCGGCGAAAAAGACGCTCGCTGCCGTTTCGTTTTCTTCGCGGACGAACTCAAGCAAAAAGTCGGTGGCGATCCGGTTGAACAAAAGAAGCGCACCGTAGGAGCGCTCAAGCTGGCGTTTCCGCTCGAGCGGGTCATCGATGGACAAAAACGGACGCTCATAGCGGGCCGTCATCTCTGACAGTCGGCGCTGGATCTTGCGCTGGGCGTCCGCGAGCATCGCCTCGATCGTCTGTGGCGATAGAAAGGTTTGCTCGCGCAGCATATAGCCCCAAATTTGCTTGAGCGCATGGGCCGATTCGCTCGCAAACGCGATGTTGCCGAGCAGATCGGCAACGTATTGCTCGTCGTCATCGGTTTGAATGCGCAGCTTCATAATGATTTCGAGCACATCGGAATGAATTTTTTCTTTCCGCCATGATTTCGTCAGCTCATGAAGCAAGACGGAAAGCGAGCGTGCCAATTCTTCTTTCGTCATGATCAGCCAGTCCTTTCCCAGCAACATCGTTCCCTTTCTCATTGTATCATGACGGCTGTCTGTATAAAGCAGATCCGTTATTTTTCCGAATTGACCGAGGAAAACGGCGGTTTGGGCGAAGGCCGGGAGCCCACCGTTTCATCGTCTTTGGCGAGGAGACCCCCACTTCAACGACCAAAGGGAGTAAGTGGGGGAGGAATCGCTTTTTTTGTTTTTGTATCACTAAAAAATATGATATAATATATGATATAATATATTATATAATATATTTAGTGAAAGAGAGGTGAGACAAATGGACATGACGTTAACAGCCAAAATCAAAATTTACCCAACAGCGGAACAAGCAGAAGTATTGAAAGCCACCCTTTCCGCTTATCGACAAGCGTGCAACGCTGTATCTGTTGTGATTTTTGACACAAAAGTGCTTGTACAAGCCAAGTTACACGACATGACCTATCGTCTACTTCGATCAAACTACGCTTTGCGTTCGCAAATGGCGCAATCTGTGATTAAAACGGTGATCGCTAGATACCGTTCCCTAAAAAGCAATGGTCACGAATGGACATTGGTTCGCTTTAAAAAACTTGAATATGATCTCGTTTGGAATCGAGATTATTCGCTTGTTCAAGGCGTATTTTCTGTCAATACGCTAGAAGGACGAATCAAAGTACCGTTCGAACCAAAAGGCATGGAACAATATTTTGATGGCTCATGGACGTTTGGCACAGCCAAACTCGTCTACAAGCATAACAAATTCTTTTTGCACATTCCCATGACCAAAACGATTCCAACCGTGGATGAACACAACATCCGCCAGGTGGTCGGTGTCGATGTGGGTGTTAACTTTCTTGCAGCAGCTTATGATTCGCAAGGGAAAACCACCTTTTTTAACGGGCGAAAAATCAAGCATATGCGTGCCAAGTACAAACGAATGCGAAAAACCCTCCAGCAAAAAGGGACGGCTTCTGCGCGTCGGAAGTTGAAAACAATCGGACAACGAGAAAACCGTTGGATGACGGATGTGAACCATGCTGTCACGAAGGCACTCGTTCGTCAATATGGAGAACGTACCCTTTTTGTATTAGAAGATTTAACAGGCATTCGTGAAAAAACAGAACGTGTACGTATCCATGACCGATATGAAACCGTATCGTGGGCGTTCTATCAGTTCCGTCAAATGTTAGAGTATAAGGCACGTTTGCATGGGTCAAAAGTGATGGTGGTTGCTCCGCATTACACCTCTTTGACATGTCCAAAGTGTGGTCATACGGAAAAAGCCAATCGAAACAAGCGTACACACACCTTTTGTTGCCGAACATGCGGATACACCTCAAACGATGACCGCATTGGTGCCATGAACCTTCAACGAAAAGGAATAGAGTACATCGTTGAAGGAACGACACAGGCATGACCTGCGTCGTTGGGTAGTTGTCAACCTGCCCCTAATGCAACCCCAAGTCAAGGAAGGAGGACGAAGTCCGCTCGCACTTCTGGGGAGTTGCAAGCCCCCACTTCAAGCGTTAGCGAAGTGGGGGTAGTTGACAGACGATGCATAGGTCTGAAAGGGATGTCGCTTAGCTGTCCGCTGCTGGTTATCGAGGTGCCAGTTGCTCAATGAAAAGAGTTGACGTATGATGGAGTCAAAAACGATAGAAACGATTGGACCGGGCGGCATATGTCTGAAGAGAGGAAAGAAGGCAGCGTCAAAAGTTCTATGAAAACTCCACACGAGCCATCCCGTTGGGCATCGTAGGGCATTCTCAGAGCCAGATTCGCCCTTGACCAATACCCGCCAAAGGAAAGAAAGGGAGGGGAGAGAAGATGAAATCGGTTCGTTTGCGCGGCCATCATTTGCTTTGTGTGCACGGGTTTCGCGGCATGGGCTACAGCCCGTCGTTCGTGGAAAAAATGTGGGAGATCGTAGCCCGCATTCGCGATGAACACGACGATTTCCCGATTGAAGTCGTCGCGGCGCTCGATGAAGCGTGCCTCGCCTGCCCGCATCATGGGGAGACAACGTGTGAAGCCGGCCCGAATTCCGATGCCCACGTCCGTTCGCTTGACGGAAACGTCATTCGCCATTTAGGCTTGGAGCCGGGCAATGTGTATTGGAAGTCTGAACTGATCCGGCGGACGGCGGAACGGGTCAAGCCGGATGATTTGGACGAGTTATGCCGCAACTGCTCGTGGCTGCCGTATGGCGTCTGCAAAGAAGGGATCGCCAACGTCCGCCGCGGCAATGTGGCGCAAACGTGAGGCAGAGCGGCCGTTTTCGGAAAAATCAAGGAGGAACGATGGAAAAACGGCGCTGCGCTGAACCATCATCCGTTTGTCAAGGCGGGGGGGGGGGCTGTTGCAGCACCGTCTTTCCATTGACGAAGCACGGCGCCATCTGTTTTGAAGAGAGTCATGGCCGGCGATGGCGGCAGTTTTGGACGTTGGCGGAAATTTCTAAAAAATGAATAGTTCCATGGGCGGAAAAATGTGATATGATAAACAATTATAGAGACTTTCGACAGAAAGGGTCATGAACGATGAAAGTAGCCAAATTCGGTGGAAGTTCGGTGGCGAGCGCTGCACAATTCCGTAAAGTGGCCGACATCGTCAGCTCGGATATCGAGCGCCGCATCGTCGTCGTGTCGGCGCCGGGGAAACGGTACAAGGACGATGTGAAAGTGACCGATATGCTCATCCAGCTGGCCGAACAAGTTGTGGCTGGCGAGCCGCATGAGGAAACAATGGAAGCGATCGTGAAGCGGTATGCTGACATCGCCAATGAGCTGGGGCTGGAAGCCGACGGCTTTTTGGCCGAGCTTGTCGATGACTTGCAGTCGAAAATCAGCGCCTATCGAAGCGAGCCGCCTCGGTTGTTTGACGCCATTAAAGCGAGCGGCGAAGACCATAACGCAAGGCTCATGGCGCTCTATCTGCAAGATTGCGGGCTTGAGGCGAGCTACGTCAGCCCGCTTGAAGCCGGCATCATCGTCACCGATGAGCCGGGCAACGCCCAAGTGCTGCCGGAGTCGTACGACAAACTGAAGCAGCTGCGCGAACGGCGCGGCGTTTTGGTCATCCCAGGATTTTTCGGCTATTCCCGATCGGGCCATATCGTCACGTTCCCGCGCGGCGGGTCGGATATTACGGGCTCGATCGTCGCCGCGGGCGTCAAAGCGGACGTGTACGAAAACTTTACTGACGTCGATTCGATTTATTGCGTCAATCCGTCGATCGTCGCTGATGCCCGCAAGTTGAAAGAAATCACGTACCGCGAGATGCGTGAGCTGTCGTATTCCGGATTTTCCGTCTTTCATGACGAGGCGCTTGAGCCGGTCTATCGCGCCGGCATCCCCGTTTGCGTAAAAAACACAAACAACCCGGCCGCTCCAGGCACGTGGATCGTCGCCAAGCGCAATCATATCGACGAACCAGTCGCCGGCATTGCAAGCGACACTGGCTTTTGCAGCATCAACATCAGCAAATACTTAATGAACCGTGAGATTGGCTTTGGCCGGCGTGTGCTGCAAATTTTAGAAGACGAAGGCATCTCCTACGAACATACGCCGTCCGGCATCGACAACATGTCGATCATTTTGCGGGCAGATCAACTCGTGGATGGAAAAGATGAGCGCATCCTCGCCCGCATCCGCGAGGAGCTTGCCGTCGATGAGGTGACGATTGAGTACGGCTTGGCGCTCATTATGGTCGTCGGCGAAGGGATGGAAAAAACGATCGGGATGGCGGCGAAAGCCACGACTGCGCTCGCCAACGCCAACATCAACTTGGAGATGATCAACCAAGGTTCGTCCGAAGTGAGCATGATGTTCGGCGTCAAAGAAGAAGTCGTCAACGAGGCGGTTCGCGCCTTGTACAACGCCTACTTCCAACAGGCAACCGTAAGCCCCCTTTCCTAACGCGAAACAGGCGTCCGAAACTCGGGCGCCTGTTCTTATGTACCGAGAAGCCCCCGCTTTCACGCGATCAGCCGAAGGGGGGAATGAATCAGCGTCTTCCATCATGGATGTCCCCCAACGCCGCTCAAAATATCTTGAAAGAAGGACTTCGTTGGAACAGCCAAGTCACAGGGACAGACGGGAATGGTCTGGCTGGCAGTCTGCCTTATGGCAGGTGTCCCCGAGAATCTCCCATCTCTAAGCGTTTGCGTAGGTGGGAGAACGTTCAAGCGCTCTAGGCCGAGCTTTCTTCTTTTTTCGCTGGTTGGCGTACATAAGAGCGGCATGTTCGGAAAATACTACCAATGTACGTCAAAGAAAGCGGAAGGGAGGAAGAACGAATGCGGCAATGGCTAGGAATGGCTGTGCTTGTCGCCGTTTTCGCTTCGTTTCCGGCTGGGGCGGCGGCCATCAGCCGAAGCGAGCTTGAGCAGTACGCTGAGAGCGTCGGCTGGACAGTGAGCGACCTGTTGGCTTATTTGGATCAATACGGCTTGACAGCCGCCGATTTTCGCACCATGGATGAGATGAAACAATGGCTCGGCACACCCATCACTGACGAGCGGCTTCATGCCGTTCTGCGCCGGCACGGGCTGACGGTTGAGGAGCTCGAGGCGCTGCTTGGCCAGTTTGGCGAAACGGTGCAAGACTACACATTTGTCGAAGACTTGGACCGGGCCATCCGTTTTTACTCGCAGCACAACGCCGCCATGCAGCAAATCAACGACTTGCTTGGGGCGCTCGGGATGACGGAACAAGAAGTGCGCGCCCTCACCCGCCATATTGCCTCGCTTGACGACCCGCAGTTAGCTGGGCGGCTGGCGGCGCTTCGTGAACGGCTGCGTCCGTTTGCGGAGATGGAAGGGCCGTGGACGGAAACAGAGCGCCGCAAACTGCGGGCGATGTGGGAAGAGGGGCTTCGCTTGCTTAAACTTGAGGCGGACGAGCCGGACATAAAGGCGGCCGGAGCGGAGCCGATCCGCATTCGATTGTACAACCGCCAAGGCGAGGAGGTCGCCGATATCGCCATAACGCGGGAGATGTTGACATCGGGCTACATCGTCCGCGCGGGGGAGAAAGGCATTGACGCGGGGCTGCTCGCTGTAGAGATGAAAGGAAAGATGTATGGGGAAAAACTGCCGGAGACGGCGTCGCCGTATTTGACCTATACGTTGGCCGGACTGATGCTCGCTTCCGCCGGGTTCCTTCTTTACCGGCGGGTCAGGCGGCTGAAAGGGTGAAGGAACGTGAACGGCAAGCCCGCGCGGGTTTCGTGGGGGCGCCGGGCCGCCCAATGGGCGGCGCTGGCGGCGATCGTCATCGGAGCGGCGATGGCCGGTTGGAACGGCTATTGGTACACCGTCGGCTGGATGGCGGTCAAGCGGGATGCTCCTGCGCCTTCCTCACCGCCGGCCGCAAGCCTTCCAGCGGAACGTTCGGCGCAAAAAGACGCACCGCTTGGCGTCTACCTTGGTGAACTCGCCATCCCAAAGCTCGGGGCGGCGATTCCCGTGTATGAAGGCGTCCGCGAACAAGAATTGCGCCGAGGTGTCGGCCATTATCCAGCGAGCGATTGGCCGGGGGGACGAGGGCATGTCGTGCTATCCGGGCACCGCGATACTGTGTTCCGCCGCTTTGGCGAGCTTGAGATCGGCGATGCGCTTATCATTCGGACGGATCGCGCCGCCATCCATTACCGCATCGTCAACATCCGCATCGTCGATGACGACGACCGGACCGTTTTGGTCGAGAAAGCGCGCCCAACGCTGACGGTGACAACGTGCTACCCGTTTCGCCTCATCGGCCGCGCTCCGAAGCGCTGCATCGTCACCGCCCGCCCGGTTCGGGTTGATGCCCTGGCGTTTCCAAGAGGATGATCCACTTGCCTGCAGGAAGGCAAACAAAAAGGCTGGAAAGTGCGCTCTCCAGCCTTTTACCTTTTCCGTTCCTGCGGCGCCTTGGCATCGATTCGCTCATGCATTTGCTGGCGAAACTCTTGAAGCAGCGCCTCGCCTTGCAGCCCTTTCTTGACAAGGCCGGCCAGCACGACTTCCGCCAAATGGGTGCGCCGCGGGATCATCAGCCCTTCCATCAAGACGCTAATGTGGCCGTTCATTTTCGTGATCGAACGGACGGCGACGAGCATGTTGGCCGGGTCGTTGCTCGTGTGGGTGATCGTCACTTGCAGTTGAAACTCTGGACGCCGCTGCAAGTTCACAAACATTGGCTCATAGTCGTCATCCAAATACGCCTCCACGAGCCAGCGGTTTTGCCCGTCTTCTTTGTTGATGATCAACCCGTCAATAAACGGGATGTCTTGGCGGTGCATGTCGTCGTCGATGACCGAGAGCCCGACAAGCTTGAACGTTTTCATCTCGTCCACCTCGTTACCGTTGTCTTATCCAAGATTATAGCACAGGCGGACGAGGGAAGAAAAACGGGATGCCGCCCCTCCTGCTGAAAAACGATCTGCATATTTTCCGTCGGATGGCAAAAACGCCATTTTGCCCCGCCATTGTCGACGAAGATTTCGCCTTTTTCGCTGAATTGTATCCATAGAGTGCGCCAAAAAATGCAAAAATCGCGATTTTACGACCCAAAACGAGATTCGTTATCATAAAGGTGCGGTGGAGGAAAGGGGGGATGCGCCAACACATGATCAACCAAGTCGTGTTGGTCGGCCGGTTGACGAAAGATCCCGAGCTTCGCTACACGGCCGAAGGGGCTGCCGTCGCGACTGTCACGCTGGCGGTGGCGAGAAATTTCCGCAACGCGGAAGGGGGGATTGACGCCGATTTCGTTCCATGCGTTTTATGGCGGAAAACAGCGGAACATACCGCCAATTATTGCCGAAAAGGATCGATGGTGGCGGTGACGGGGAGAATCCAAACGCGCCGCTACGATAAAAAAGACGGTCAACGCGTCTATGTCACCGAAGTCGTCGCGGAGTCCGTCCAATTTCTCCACTCCGGAAAGAAACCAGAATGGCCGGAGCACGTATAGTCGTTTCCCCATACATGCCTTTCAAAGCGAATCCCCAAGAGAAAGAACGTGTCCCCAAACACTCCCCAACGGATGGCGCTAGCACGTCGTTGTTAGCGCTTTTTTTCAGCATGAGGGGAGCTACATGAGCTCGGAGCACTCTTTTACGATCGTCACGATCATCGTTTCGACATGTTTTCGCTTTTTATCCGGCAGCTTCGCGAGCGCGTACACCGCTTCGCTCATCTCTTGGTTATGAAGCAAGTAGTCCAACGCCGCGAGCACCGTTTCGTGCACGTCCGCCGTTCCGTACATGTCTGTCACTTCGCGCAACAGCTCGCGTTGGCGCGTTTCGCCGCCAAGCAAAAAATCGGCGCTGACATCAAACAGCTGGCATAGCTTCTCAAGCGACTGCACATCTGGAAGCAAGCTGCCGTTTTCCCATTTGCTGATTTGCGAACGCGACACGTTCAGCTGCTCGGCCAGCTCTTCCTGTGTCCAGCGCCGTTGTTTTCGCAGTTGTTTGAGCGTTTCTCCTAAGTTTGTCATCGTTCGTCACCACGCTTTTCATCATTACTCTTTAAAGATAGAAAAGCATGGAGCCAATGGTTGTTCCTTTTTCGCCCATTTCTCTCTTTGTTTCTAAATCAGAACGGATTTGTCCGTGATTTCGTCGTTCGGCCTCTTTTTTTGCCCAGGAAGGACATAGTACAATTAGTTAAAAATGGGAAATTATGAACCAAAAAGAGGGGGTCAAGGTGAATATCTATCTTGCCGATTTTGTCATTTGTGAACGAAACGGGGAGAAGCACGCCCAAAAAATGTACCATATCTATATTAAGGAAATGAAAAATCCGTTTTCCGTGCGGCTGAAAACGATCGCCCCGGCCAGTTTCACCGATTCGCTGCGCTCGCTGAAAAACGAAGGTGGACGGATGCGTTTTGCATCGGAAGGCGAGGCGCTGTTCCGCACGATCACCTGCTCAAAGGAAGCCCAGCTCTATTTTGTATTTAAATGCACGAGCCAGCTTTACATGTTTATCGTCAAGCTCGATCTTCGCCAAAAAAAGTTTACCGTCGCCCTTTATGAGTGGAACGAACCGAGGCAAAAATACATCCCGATCCGCGCAGATGAATGGCTGGCGATGGAAAAACAGCTCATTTATGAAGTGCTGCAGTCGATTTACCTTGTCGACGATCGACGCGTGTCGTATTTGTTCACGTATCCGTCGCCTCCGAAGCGAAGCATGCCCCGTTCCGGCGCATAAACTTCTTCCTTCTTCCAATAAAAAAAATCGTTTCCTTTCATGGCTTTCGTCCGTTATACTGAAAATATAGAACATTACTATTTTTGGCTGCGGGACGTCAAGCCGGTCTGAGGAACCATCCCGCATGAGACCTCGATGAAAGATGAAAAACGAAACAGACGGCGAAGGGAGAGGGCGCATCCGTGAAACCAAATCACGTTGTTTTCGCCGTTGCGATGGCTTCGGCCTTTTTTCTCGCGCCGGACGAGAGCCAAGCGGCGGAATGGAAGAAAGGCATGAGTTCCCCTGAAATCAAACAGCTCCAGCAGCGCTTGAAAGAAAAAGGCTTTTTCACGTATCCGCAAGCGACCGGCTACTTTGGCTCCATTACCGAAGAAGCGGTCAAAGCGTTCCAACGGGCGATGAACTTGCCAGCCACCGGCATCGTAGATGACGCCACCTACGCTAAGCTCAAAAGCGCGCCTACGTCAAACGACACGCTCGCCATCGGTTCCCGCGGCGCGGCCGTCAGTGATTTGCAACGCCGGCTGAAACAGCTCGGCTATTTTCGCCACCCACAAATCACCGGCTACTATGGCGCGGTGACGGCCGATGCGGTGAAGCAGTTTCAGCGGGCGAACGGGCTTCCCGCCACCGGGCGGGCGGATCGGGCGACGCTTGAACGGCTGAAGCAAAAAGAAGAAGGTTCCTCGCCCTCACCGTCTGCGACGCTGACTGTTGGGGCGCGCGGCGACCAAGTCCGCGAGCTGCAGCAACAGCTCAAACAACTCGGCTACTTTACCTATTCGGAAGTCACGGGCTACTATGGGGTGCTGACGGCCGACGCTGTCCGCCGCTTCCAACGCGACAACGGCCTGCCAGTGACCGGCGCGGTCGACAACCAAACCGCCGCCCGCCTTGCGAGCGCAGTGAAAGAGAAAACACCCCCGCCTGCACCGATCGAGCGCGAGCGTCCGGCGATTCGTCTCTCAATCGGCGCGCTCGGTGAAGACGTCAAGCGCATTCAGACGAAGCTGAAAGAGCTCGGTTACTTCTACACAGCCATCACCGGCTACTACGGCACCGCCACCGCCGATGCCGTCCGCCGTTTCCAACAAGCGGCCAAACTCCCAGCGACCGGCGTCGTTGACGGCGAAACATATGAGCGCCTGATCGGACAAGCCCCTGCGGCGAAGCTGGACGTCATCGAACTCGTCGCCGATGCGGCTGAGCTGCTCGGAACCCCATACGTTTGGGGCGGCGATGCGCCGGAAGAGGGGTTTGACTGCAGCGGCTTCATTTTCTATCTCTTTCAGCAACAAGGCGTCCCCATCCCGCGCACCGTCGCCTCGATGTGGAATGCAGGCGCATCGGTTTCCGCCCCGGAAGTCGGCGACATCGTCTTTTTTGCCACTACAACCAACGGCCCATCGCATGCCGGCATCTATATCGGCAACGGCCAGTTCATCCATAGCGGCGCCTCGACCGGCGTGACGATCAGCCGCCTCGACCAATCGTATTGGAAACAGCGGTACTTGGGGGCGAAGCGGTTATTTTAGCATGCTGGAACGACAACGATGACCAAAATGAGGAGGAAAACGAAGATGAAACATGCATCCCAAATGGCAGCCGCCATCTGCCTCGCCGCCGCCATCGCCCTCGGAGGAAATGGACAAACAGTTGACGCCGCCGTCCAATGGGGGCAAGTCCAATGGAAACAAGGCATGATCGGCAAAGTCGTCATTTTGCGCGACACGCCTCTATACCGCCTGAACGGAGCGGCATGGCAGACCGCCATGACGGCGAAACAAGGGCGCGAGTATCGCGTCTACAGCCAAAAACGGGCAGGCGGCGCCGTCTATTACAGCCTCGGCGGCGGGCTGTATGCCAAACAAGGGGACGCCATCCAATACGTGCCGTTCACAAAAGACGAACTTCTCGCCCTTGTCACCCGCTCATTGAAAGGGCAATACATTCTTCAGGCAGGAAATGAATCCGTCCCGTTCGTCATTGAGCGGCAAAAAGGAAATCGTCTGTTCGGCTGGTATTTATACGGCCAAAATATGTCATTGCCGCTTGAAGGCCGCATCGACGGCGCGACGGTGACGCTCTCCATTTTCTTCAACGACAACACCGAAGCGATCGCCGACTCGATCTCTTACTTAAAAGCGTACAACGTGCCGAAGGAAGAGATCGAAAAAATCGCCGAACAGCTCGCCAACAGCGGCGATTACGCAATGCAGCTGCAATTTTCCATCACGAACAGCCCGGAACAATTCGCAGGACAGTTCCGCTTTCTCGATTTGTACTTGGATGACCGCTATGACGTTGTCAAAATGACGCTTGGCCAACCGATGGACGTCACGGTGAAGAAAAACGATTGATGTTTTTGCGCAAAATGTTTGCCAACCAAAACCATCAAACTGCCAAAATATCGTTCTAAATTTCTGTTACAGGCATATTCATATCAATGTCGCCATCGATGGCAATAATTTCAAAGGCATATTCTCTAAAAAATTTGTATTTAGGACTAGAATTTAGAAGAAAAATGTATTATTATAGGAGACGTGGAGCATTGAGGAATTATGCTCAAGTGCTAGCAACAGATGCTAGGCTTTCTAATCAGCCCAGCATCTAGCCGTCAAGGATGATATTGGTTGATGTTAGCACCTTTTAGGCAATGAATCTACTAAACGGAAACGTTTAGTACCCATTGCTCTAAAGTTTCATAAAAACGAAGGGGGATTTTGGGCTTTATGGACAAAAAGAAAGCAGTCAAACTCGCCACAGCCAGCGCTGTAGCAGCGAGCGCTTTCGTCGCAGCCAACCCGCATGCTTCCCAAGCAGCCACGGACGTTGCGACGGTCGTCAGCCAAGCGAAAGCGCAAATGAAGCAAGCGTACTATACGTACAGCCACACGGTAACGGAAACGGGCCAATTCCCGGACATTAACGATGTATACGCAGCCTACAACAAAGCAAAACAAGCGTATGCGAACGCTGTCGCTGTTGTGAACAAAGCCGGCGGCGCGAAAAAAGACGCGTATTTGGCTGACTTGCAAGCTACATACGAAACGTATGTATTCAAAGCCAACCCGAAATCGGGCGAAGCGCGCGTGGCTACGTACATCGACGCTTACAACTATGCGACAAAATTAGACGCGATGCGTCAAGAACTCAAAGCAGCCGTCGATGCGAAAGATCTGAAAAAAGCAGAAGAGCTCTACCACAAAATTTCGTACGAGCTCAAAACGCGCACGGTCATCCTTGATCGCGTATACGGCCAAACGACGCGCGAACTCCTCCGTTCGACGTTCAAAGCCGATGCTCAAGCATTGCGCGACAGCTTGATCTACGACATCACCGTTGCCATGAAAGCTCGTGAAGCGCAAGACGCCGTCAAAGCCGGCAACTTGGACAAAGTGAAAGCTGCGCTTGACCAAGTCAACCAATACGTGTCGAAAGTAACCGATGCGTTCAAAACCGAACTGCAAAAAGCAGCGCAAGACGCCAATGCGGCGTATGAAGCGGCATTGACGCCGAAGGTTGAGAGTGTAAGTGCGAATAACCTTAAAGTTGTTACTGTTAAGTTTAACAAGGAAATTGATGCAAATACAATTACAGCAAACACTGTAAAAGTATATGTTAACTCAAACACAACACCAACAACTGTAGACACTACTCCTTCTTCGGTAGCAGCTGGTCAAGTTGGCTACATCTTAGGTGAAGACAAGAAAACACTTTCTATCGTATTTGGTACGGCTCTAAACCAATCTGACGATGTTAAAGTAGTAGTAGACGGAGTAAAAACTACTAGCCAAGCTACTGTAGAAAAGTATGAAACAACTCTTACTTTAACAGATACAACAGCTCCTGTAGCTGAAAAAGTTGAAGTAGTAAATAACAAAAAAGTTAAAATATACTTCAATGAGCCTGTAAACTTAGATACTGCTGGTATCTACAAAACTACTGATGTAACGAATGCTGGCGTATCTTTAAAAGTAGACGGTTCATTGTCATTCGCTAAATTCACTCCAATTCCAGAGCAAAATGCAGTTGAAGTAGAATTCTTCAACCCGTTAGCTGATGGAAACCATACAATTGAAGTTTCTGACGTTAAAGACTTTGCAGGATTTAAAGCTTCTGCTAAATCTTTCACTATTAATACAACGGCTGATACAAAAGCACCTGTTGCAACTTCAATTGAGTATGTATCACGTACACAAATCAAAGTTCACTTTGATGAGGCATTAAAAGATGCTGGTGGTTCTACGCCTACAGGTACATTCGAAGTTTACGAAGCAGGTAACTCTACAAACTTATTCAGCTCTGCTTCATTATCTACAGACGGCAAAACAGTTACAATCAACGTAAGCCCTGCATTCACTGTAGCTGCTACTGTTGGTTTAGATGTTAAATATAAGAACGTAGAAGACATCTTTGGTAACAAAACAACTGATTTCGTAACAATCTCAGGAAAAGCTGTAGATGATGCTGCAAAACCAACTGTATCTTCAGTAGAAGTATTAGATGGTAACGTATTAAAAGTTACATTCTCTGAAAAAGTAAACGCTGCTGGTCAAACAGCACAATTTAAGCTTTATAAAGAAGATGGTACAACTGTAGTTGCGCCTGCAGCAGCTTCTGTTGTGAACTATGACAATACAAACCCAGACGGAAAAACATTCAAAGTAACATTTAACGAGTTAACTAATATTAACGCAGCAAACTATAAGCTTAAAGTTACTGGTACTAAGGATACTTCTATCCGTCAAAATACTATCGACGATGTAATGTTGCCATTTACAGCTAAGGACTCTAAACGCCCTGACCTAGTAACAGCTGTATTAAAAGCAGATGCTTCAGGTAACAATGACAAAATTGAGTTAGTATTCTCTGAACCAATGGATACTACTCTATTAAATAATGTTGCTAACTACTTTGTAGGAAATGGAGCTGCTAACATTCCATTAAATACAATTTCTGGTGCGAAAGTAGATTCTGTTTCTGCAGATGGTAAGAAAGTAACATTATTAGTTCCAGATGCTGATAACAGCGATACTACTGGTGGATTATCTGCAGTGGTTAACCGTATTGCAATGCCTGCATTAAAGGATACTACAGGTAACTACATTAGCAATGCGTCTATCGCATCACCATTTACTGTAGCAACAAGCTATACTGCAATGACTGCAAGCGACTTGAAAGTTGAAGCTACAGGCAAAAATACAATTGTAGTTACTGCATTAAACGGTTACTACTTCACTGCAGCTGATGCCAATGCGTTCAAGATTGAACGTGATGGTAAAGACAGTGTTACTACTGGTTCTACAAATTATGATGCAACTGCAGGATATGATTTAGGTATTGTTGCTGCTCAAGTATCTGCTGATGGTAAAACAATTACTTTAACTACTTCTGTACCATTAACAGCTGATGCAAAACATACAGTTTCTGGAACTAGTTATGCTGTAGACTTGTTCATCACTGGAACAGGTGTTAAAGACCAAAACGGTACTGCTGTAACAATTGCAGACACTGCTTCTATCGATGTTCAAGATAAGATTAAAGCAACTCAACAAACACCTACAGTTGGAACAGGAGCTTCTGCTAACAAAATCACTGTAGCGTTTGATGAGCCTGTTGCAAAAGCAACTGGTATTACAGGTGACCTATTAGCTGCTGCATTCGCAGTTAAAGTAGGCACTACTACATTAACACCAGTGGTAGACTATACTGCTACTATCAATGGAAGTGGTCAAGTCGAGCTTACAATCACTAAAGCTGGTGTAAATAATGCTGACGTATCTGTAGAACTTGTAAAACCAGAATATTTAGTAGATGCTAATGGCAACGGTGTAAATGCTCTAGGAGCTAAAACAGTTTCCGGTGTAACTGAGAAAACTGCTCCAACAGCTCCAGCTGCTACTGATTTCGTACTTGCTGGAACGGGCACAAAAATTGCAGTGAAAAACGCTACAGTAACTCCATCTGAAAAGGTTAAATTACAATATGTAATGGTTGACACAGGTGCCCAAGCTCCAGCTGATACAGTAACTCCAGCTGGTACAACAGCTGACTTTGTAAGCTCTTTTGATGCTAATGCAGATTTATTCACTGGTTTAACTACTACTGGTAAAGATGTATATGTTCGTTACATTGACCAAGCTGGTAACACTTCTGCGTGGGTGAAAATTAACTAATAATTGAGTTATAAGTAGGGATGCGTTCCTGTTACGCTCTAAAGTTTGTTGAACAGGCATTCGAAGAAGTCTTGTAGAGAGAAATCTCTGCAAGGCTTCTTTTGTTTAGCGCAATTTTATTCATTGTTATATAATAAGGGAGTTAAGAGAATGAATAGGAGGTATGAGTAATGAGATTAAAGATATGGTTCAGCCTATTCCTAGTTTTGTTGATGGCGGTGGGTTGCTCAGCAAATGAAGAAAACAAAGCAAATGAGCCAAAGAAAGAAGAAACAACGGCAAAAGAAGAACAAACACAAACAAATAAGATAGTACAAAACAAAGAACTGACGAAGAAAGTGAAAGAAGAAAAGGGCGTACTTAATGGTCAAGTGTACACGCAAAACGGTATGGCAGTAGGAACGTTAGTGTTGGATAAGAAAGTTAGCGATGCGGATGCAAAGAAATTAGCTGAAAAATACGTAAAAGAGCTAAAAGAAGAGTATAAAGATATGAAAGTAAACGTACAGGCTGTTCGTGCCGGAAAGAACGTAGCGAATATCACGTTAGAGTAAAGTTGAACAACGAAAAGCTCTGCGGAGAGAAATCTCTGCGGGGCTTTTCTTTTTGCAATGTAATTTGCTAATTCACTCCCAGTCCTGTAATCCCTTCTAGAAACCGTATCAAAAAACTTTTTAAGCATTTAATATAATTATGAACATCAGATACCAATTCTATACACTTTTGACCAGCCTCAATTCCTTTCGGGGAATTGGGGCTATTTCTATTTTAGGAGGGAAAAGGATGAGCAAGTATCAAACCAACAACCACCAGCAGCTAGAGTTGCTAGAAAGAGAGGTGTTCATCAAGCAGCCAGCGAAGCGCGTCAACATTGTGAGCCTGAAGCTAGTTCGTGAGTCGAGCGTGCTGTACAGGGAGCGTCAAATCAAATCTCCGGAAGATGCGTACAAGCTGCTGAAGCCGTTTCTCGTTGAAGCCGACCGGGAGAAGTTCGTCGTTGTCTGCCTAGATACGAAAAACCAGCCGACTGCCATCAACATCTGCCATGTCGGAAGTTTGAACGCTAGCATCGTGCATCCGAGGGAGGTGATGAAGGCTGCCATTTTGTCAAACTCTGCTTCTATCATCGTAGCCCATAATCATCCCAGCGGGCATTGCGAGCCATCAAGGGAAGACATCGAGGTAACGAAACGGTTAGTAGAGGCTGGAAGAATCGTCGGCATTGATGTGCTAGACCATTTGATTGTTTGCCCCGAACGATATTTGTCGCTGAAAGAAAAAGGATATATTTGAGAGGAGACGAGAAGATGTTGCACATGGATTGGTTTGTAAGGACAATGAAAAGAACGTTCAACGTAGCAGTTACCATTGATGAGGTGGGCTATGAAGCGTACGAATTCTATCACGAAGAGCTGGACAACTATCTTGTGCCTGAAGAGCATCTGGAAAAACTCCCGAATCCGTTGCTTTTTGAGACTCTAAGGTATGTTGATGAAAAACGAAATGAGTGGATAGCGGGATTTGTAAGAGATGAGGAAACAGGGGAGAAATTGTACGAGGTTTGGATAAAGAACGGGGAGCCAATCGCTTACGAAATATATGTCTAAGATTGGCGGATGTTCGTACGAGAATATCACGGCTAGACCAAATGAAAGGGGAAGGGAAAATGGCAAAATACCATCGCATCATCATTGACGGGGTACCGTACTACCGGGAATACAGCTACGGATTGGACGGCTACGGGGAGATGCTTAGCGAGGACGAGCTCGTTCAGCAGCTGCTGGAGGAGGTGGTGGACGAGGAGATTGAGATTAGCCAAAGGGAAATCGAAGCCGCTCTGCGCCGGATTGCAGACCGTAACGACCGCAACTTGCTGCAGAGCTATATCCGCTACTTGGAGCGAATCAGCCGGGAATGAGACCGACTCACGACATTTCTTCCGGAAATCTCACGACAAAACTAAAGGGATTCCAACCATGTATGGCAGATTCGATGAGCGACAAGGAATCTCTATGATTCCAGCACCAAAAAACTCCCGACATTATTATATAACTGTCGTGAGCAGGAAGGAGAGAGCTAATCATGAAATCATATCACTGGTAGAAGGCTATTGATGTATAACCACGTACATCAATAGCCTTTTTGTATTTTAGGAGGTGAATGGAGCTTGGATATAGAGAAGTTTGAGCAATGGCTTTTTGCGGAGGGAAAAGCGCCCAAAACCATCGAGTCGTATGTGAACGATGTGAAAGGGTTCCAATCATACTTGCAGGAGAAGCTGAAGGACATGTCCGTCCTTTCCCGCTTCTCTTTCGTGAAATACAAGGAGCATCTGATAAAGGAAGGCTATGCCGTTTCCACCATCAACAAAAAGATTAACAGTCTAAAGGTCTACAACGATTTTCTAAGAACCGAAGGAATCGTTAACGAGTCATTCATTCAACTGAAGCGAGACAGAATCAAAATAGCCGATGGCAGCGAGGAGGCGGTCGATGCGCTCACAGAGGAGCAGGTGGAAAAGCTGCTCTTCTATGTGGAGGACAGGCGAAAAGTCACCCTGAGAAACAAGCTCATCGTCTATCTGTTGCTATATACGGGGGTCAGGGTGAGCGAACTGGTGGGAATCCAAATCGCCGACATCGACTTCCTCACCAGCACCCTGAAAGTGACGGGAAAGGGCGGAAAGAGGCGAGAAATCGGGCTCAGACAGGACGTCCTATATTTGATAAGGCAATACATGAAGGAAGAGCGTTCCGGGTCTGTTTTCAGCGATAGCCCGTATCTTCTGCTGAGCCAGAGGGCAGGGAAGATGCATCGGGATGCGGTGAGAGGCTGGCTCGCCAAAATATCGAAAGAGCTCGGCTTCAAGCTGCATCCGCATCTGTTCCGTCACACGTTCTGCACGAGATTGCTGAAAAAAGGAGTAGACCTGACAACGGTCAGTAAGCTTGCGGGTCACTCGACCGTGAACATGACGGCGAAATACTATATCCAAACCACAAGGCAAGAGAAGCTGGATGCCGTCCAGCTTCTCTAGTCGTGATGGTCAATGAGAAGGGAGGAGCAGAACATGCCCCAATGGCTGATTGAAGTATTGAAAATCATCATTGAGGAAATCGGCAAACGAAGAAAGCTTTAATCCTCGAGTAGCTCCAATAGCTCTTCTGACGGATTGTTTGCGTCGACAAAAAGAATGATGTAGTCTAAACCAACGTTTGTTGCGAGAACGGAATCACTGAAAGTCTTCCGCAGGTGGTAGGCGATTTCTTGGGCTTTTCCTTCTTCGGTTCGGATGAAATAGGTCGCCACGTTCGGATAGATAGCGGTTTTGCGAGACTTCAGCAACCCTTTCAGCCGCTCATGATGAAATTCTGTCCGCTCCACCTGCGAAGGCTTGTAGTAGCCTTCTTCGTTTTTTTGGACGCCCAACTTGTCCATATCCCTAGAGAGTGTGGATTGGCTCACTTGGATGCCATATTCTCTTTTCAATGCTCGAATAATGGCAAGTTGGTTCTTAAAGTCTTGTTCGTCTAGTAACTTGAGCAATGCCTCCCGTCGTTCATCCATTTGCTCTTTCCGTTCTTCATTTCTGTCGCGAAAGCTGTTTTCCATATGTTTTCCTCCTTTGTTCACAAAATTGTCATATTTTCACGATTTTTTTGCGTTCAGTTCGTTAGCATTAGCCGCTAATGGGAAACGAGTGAATCAGTATCCATACGATAGGGGGTTCATGCTTTTCGTCCGATAAACCTGGTTTTTTATGCATATATTGAATAATTTATTGCATATATACATTATACATGAATAAATGTATTGGTAAATGCCTTTTGTTTCAATAATTTAGTATTTACAAAGTGAATAAAAGTATGTAATAATCCTCTCACAAGGAAACGATGACTGCATGACCACAGCTCATCGTCCAGCGTATGCAAAAATACATAGGAGAGGAGAATGCATATGAAGTACAGACGAAACAACGGTTCGCAAATGCCACCGGAGGGATGGCACTATGCTCGGATTGCCAGTGTCCGAGAAGGAAAGCAAGTAACGACCCAGCTGGGTCCCTCGGAGACGGCTCTCGTCACGTTCGTCATAGAAGGAGAGGTTCCAGCCCTCGTCACGCAGTCATTCCCGATGGCTCCGTGGGCGAATTTCCTCCTCGAACGACTCATTGACGTTGCGATGGATACGAACGAGGCGGTGGTCGATTTGAATGACCTCGTATACAAGCGGTGCGGAATCAAAGTGGAGCACCGGGAATGGAAAGGAAAAGTGTACGCGAATGTTGTCGATGTCTGCGCCGTTGATGAGCTTCAAGAGGTAGATGAGGATGAGGAGGGGGATGGCTTCGTTCCTCCTACTCGAGAAATTGACCTAGATGAACTTTCTTTTGAATAAAAGGGAGAGCCTTTCTCTCCTTTGACCATTCAACATCGGAAAGGAGCCTCATCCATGAAGCAAGACGCAACTCGCCAGCCGCTCATCATTGACCAGCGCAGTCTGGAAGAGGGAAAGACGTATCCCATTCTCCACTTCCTCCTCAAACATGAGGGTCTATACATGAATGACAAGGACAAGGAAACGGGAAAAGTGACCGCTGTCAAGATAAGCGAGCCAATGTTCGTGAAGGAAACCGTGCAAAACCTCGATACGAAAGATGTTTATGTGAAGCTATGCTACCGCTACAAAGGAAAATTTCACGAGATTGACATTGGCATGGGACAGCTCATCCCAAGCGAACTCATCAAGCTATCGGGAAAGGGGCTGGACGTCTCCCATGAAAACCATAGGCATATCGCTAAATTCTTGGGAGAACAACAGAAGCTAGCACCTCACCGGGAAGTGTATCGGGAGGTGGGCTGGCATGAGGAGGAAGACGGCAGCCTCGTGTTTCGCCATCATCATGTACTCGCTAAAGAAGCCAAGCCGAACGCTACCCATGATACAAAAGGCGGGTTTTTCAATCTGGAGCCGAAAGGCTCGCTGGATGTGTGGAAACGGATGATTGAGGAGGAAGTCAAGGGCAATACACCACTCGAAATGATGGTATGCGCGGGCTTTTCCTCCGTTCTCGTCGGGTATCTCTCGAGATTTTACGATGAGGTCGACACGCTGCTCATCCATCTGGCGGGCGAAAGCACCAAAGGGAAAACGACGGCTGCGCTTCTGGCGGTTTCTGTCATGGGAATGCCGTCCAACAAGAAGAAAGGTCTGCAAAAGACATGGAACGGCACGAGCAACGCCATCATCAATATGATGAGCGGGAACTACGGCATCCCCATTGTGCTGGACGAGCTCTCCATGAGCGACGCCAAATCATTGACCAGCGAGCTCTATGTTCTGGCGGCTGGGCAAGAAAAGTCACGGCTGAACGACGAAATGAAGCAGCGAAAGCAGGGAACGTGGGCAACCACCGCCCTTTCAACGGGTGAGCAGTCCATCTTTGAGCGAACGAACCAAAACGTCGGCTTGACGGTTCGTGCCTTTGAGTTCTTCGAGATTCCGTGGACAAGCTCTGCCGAAAATGCGGATGCCATACGAAAAGTCATTCGAAATCACTATGGTCATGCGGGGATAGCGTTCGTTCAATATTTGTTTGAATCGGGGCTCCACATCATTGACAAGACATGGGAGAAATGGCAGACTGTGTGCCGTGAAACCTTGCCCGATTCACCATTCCGTACCCGGATTGCGAAGAAATACGCTATCCTCCTTGCGGCAGGGGACATTGCCAACCAGTCGCTCAGCCTATCCCTAGACTTGGAAAGCATTCTTTCCTTTCTGGTAGAGCAGGAGAAAGAACGGATGATAGCGAGGGACAATGGGGCAAAGGCATTCAACTACGTTACGCAACTATTTGTCCAGCATCAGAATAATTTTCGCAGAGAAGGAAACATCGTCAGTCCTGCCAACTGTTGGGGGAAAATGTTCTTTCACCGTGACCATGTGGAAGTCGCCTTTCTCAAACACATCCTCGAACAGAAACTGCGCGAAGGGGGATTTGAGGACCCGAAAGTGGTGATTCGGAGCTGGAAAGAGAAAGGATGGCTGGTGACGGAAGGAGATAGAGCCACGAAGCGAACGAAGATATTCGAGAATTATGAGCAAGAAGAGCGAAAGAAAGCGCTTGGAACTGCCAATGTGCCGAAAAAACTTCAAGATACAACCTATAACATCAAAATTCCGCTAGAAACGCTCAAGGGATTCATCAGTGAGCAGCCACATCCGCTTGAAATGGATGAAACGGCAAGAAGCTGGTACGGATTTTGAGGAAACGAGGCAAAGGGCAGACCTTTGCCTTTCTTATACACAAAATACGTGTCAAAAAAGGAGAGGATAGCAGATGAGACAAGTAGAAACGGAAAACCTGTTGCTGAACCAAGCGATTCCCGTATTTGAAGAATGGCTTTCGATGCGGGGAATGAGTGGGGAAACGATGAGAGGTTACCTCGTCGACATCAACCAATTCAACCGCTGGATGACGTCAAAGTCCAACAGTCCTGTGTTTGTGGATGAAATCACCGCGCGGCACGTCGAGGAGTTTGTCAGCTATCTAGCCAATGAGCGAGGCTGCAAGCCGAGAACCGTCAACCGCAAAATCAACGCGCTATCAACCTTTTTCCAATGCATGAAGAAAAAGAAGATACTCTCCGAAAATCCACTGGAGGACTTCGAGCGTGTCAAAGTGCCGGATTCGGAGCGCATCTACCTCAATCGAGAAGAGGTGGAAGCCATCATTCAGGCGATTGACCATCCGGTCCTGCACTATTTTGCGATGACGATGGCGTACACGGGACTCCGAGTGAGTGAATGCATCAACCTCACGCTGCATGACGTCAACCTAGAGGACGGATATATCCAAGTCATCAACGGAAAGGGCGGGAAGAACCGGACTGTGCCGATAAGCGATAAGCTGAAATCGAAATTGCAGGAATACTTGAAGTTCCATCGACCAAAGACCGATTCTCTCTTCTTCTTCGCTCTCAAAAAGACAGGGACGGTCAGCGACCAATACGTCAACCGAGTCCTGAAAGAGGCGTGCAAGAAGGCGGGAATCACGAAACACGTCACCAGCCACATTCTCCGCCACTCCTTCGCCAGCTATCTGGTCAAGAAGGACACGCACGTGGCGGTCATTCAGCGCCTGCTGGGACATGCCAGCGTCAAAACCACGTCTGTCTATTTGCATGTTCATCCAAATGACCTCAAAGAAGCCGTCAACCAAATTGATTTCTAAGGAGGAATGGACAAATGACAACGATTGACCCATCGGTATATGAGGACCCGAAAATCAGCCAAACTCTTGCCATGTTGGCAGAAGGAAAGACAAAAGAGGAGATAGTGAAACATTTCGGCAACAAGAACTGGTCAACCATCGACATGTATTTCAGACGGAAAGGGTTCCGCTGGAACGGCAAAACGTTTGAGCCGCGAGGAGAAGGAGGGACGGATGCGGTGGAGGAAGCTCGTTTCGTCCAAACAAAGGCGGCGCAGATAGTCAGGCAGTTGTCACAAAAGTATGCGGACATCAGGCAGGTAGCTATCAAGAATGGATTTTCCACCATTGAAGAGATGGGGGAATACATGAAGTCGCAAGGGTATGTGTGGAACAGCGACATCAACAACTACGAATACGATGAAAACATGGCGAAAAAACAGCGAGTGCAATCCAAACATACGCAAGGCAAAGCATCCGGAAAGGTGGAGGAGCTGCCGGACGAGTATCGGGACTTGTTAGCGTATTTGCTGGACAAGAAGGAACGATTGTACGAGCTACTAGAGCCGCAGAACAGCGGTACGCTTCCGCGCTACAAGTTCAAAGGAGCAAAAGCGAACAAGACGCTGGGGCTTCCGACCTCCTTGCAGACCTTGCTGAATGATTTCAGCAAGGAGTTCAACGTCACACAGCGGGACATCATCGAGGTTGCTTTGGCGGAGTTTTTCAAAAAGTACGGATACGAAGAGCAATTGAACAGCGTACTGCAAGCCTAGCGGGGAATGGGAAAACCATCCCCGCTTTTTTCGTTGTTTGCCTCTTGAGTTCCCGACCAACCCGGTGTCCCGGCGAAAAAATGGGGTATTTGAAAGATTGATAGAAAAGTAGGTAACTTGTGAGGAGATAGGGTGTTAACCGTATTAGGGCGTTTGGTGTTCTATTTTTTTGCTGGTTCTTGTCCTATTTTCTGGAGCTTGTGACGAGTTTCTACATATTATATATAGTCTTTTATTTTACAAGGTTCTTTTTCTTCTCTTTTTTTCTATCGGGTTTTACGGGGGTTTCGGGATTTGGATTGTTCGCCTCCATTTTTTCATTTTGAAGGTTCCGGTCCCTCCCGGTTTTGTCGGGACTTTTCTTTTTTTCCTATTACAGCTTTCACTCATCTTTTCCTAAGCTCTTCCACAAACTACTCTTTTTTCACTCGTTTTTTACTAAGCTACCAACTGAAGAAATCGCCCAATTCCTTGTGCCCGTTGGGGTTGAGTGGCACTCAAAAAAGCCAAAATTCCGGGTTAGGTTTGTGCGATTGACGATAAAACTTTCAAAGTAACTTTCAGCAAAGAAGTAAAAGGTGTTCTTCCTTCTAACTTCGTAGTAACTCAAAAAGACAATGGTGCTCGTTTCTATGTAAGCAACGTAACACTTGCAGAAGATAAAAAATCAGCAACTGTAACTCTTTACGATGCAATGGTTGAAGGCAAAGTTTATACAGTTGCTACATCTAACGTAGAAGCTGTTGACGGACAAAAAGTAAGTGACAATGATGAATTCACTTACACAAAAGCTGTTCCTGCTTCTATTACGCTAGCATCTAAATTACCTCAAGCTGCTTCTGTAGACCTTGACGAATATGTAACTGTAAAAGATGCAGCTGGTAACGTGATTAAATCAGGTTACACAGTAACATTTGCTTCTAACGTATCTATCGGAACTGGTAACGTAATTAACACAAGCGGATTAACATCTGTAACTGTAAACGCTACTATTACAAAAGCAGACGGTACAAAAATTACTAGTGGTAACGTAGTTATTCCGGTAGAGGCTCCAAAAGCTGCAAGCATTGATACATTTAAACTTGTAAGTGGTACAATTCCAACTGAAGTTGGTACATTATTCTTAGATGCAACTAAGGTTCTTGACAAAGAAGGTAAAGCAATCTCTGGTGCTTCTGCTAACAACTTAAGACTAGTTGCAACATTTAAAGACCAATTTGGTAAAGATATCACTGTAAATGTAAATGATGCGAAATATGAGTCTTTAACACCAACTGTATTAACAGTAACACCTTCTGGTGATGTTATTCCTGTTTCTACAGGTAAAGCACTAGTTCGTGTAACAAAAGGTGACCTTTCTAAGACTATCGAATTAGAAGTTAAAGCTAACCCACAATTAACAACTCTAGAAGCTGCTGACAGCTTAACTGTTGTTGGCGCTAGCACAGCTCCAGCTGGAAGCTTAAAAGTAACGTTAAAAGACCAATATGGTAACAAATTCGATGGCACTGTAACAGCTACAAGCTCTGATACTTCTGTTGCAACAGTAACATCTTCTGCTTCTACTACAAACGGTGAAGCTACATTAACTGTACAAGGCTTAAAAGAAGGTACAGCTAAAATTACAATCACTGCTGGTACATTGAAGAAAGAAGTAACTGTCACAGCTGTTAAGGCTGGTACAGTAGCTGGTTACGCAATCGAAGCTCCAGATGCTACAATCGATTTGAATTCTAGAGCTAACGATACAACTGCTACTATTAAAGTTTACGAAGTAGACGCTAACGGTAACAAAATTAAGGACATCTCTAATGATGTTACTTATGAGCTACCAACAGATTCTTTAGTTAAAGCTACAATTACTAAGAACGTATTTACAAATGCAGATAATAATACTAAAACAGGTTCAACTGTAGTAACAGTTAAATCTGGTACATTAACTCTTGGTACTGTGACAATCAACACTGTTGATACAACAGACCATGTTGCTAAAGTGGAAGTAGTTAATCCATTATTAAAACTGAATACTTCTGCTTTAGTAAGCGGATTTAACTTAAATGAAATTGCTAAGAACATCAAAATGACTACTAAGTCTGGAAAAGTTCTTGACGACTCTACTGACTTAGCTACTAAAGTTGCTGCTATTGATGAAGTAATTTCTAACGATTCTTCTGTAGTATCTGTATCTAATAAAACAACAGTACAAGCACAAACAATCTCTGGTGCTAAGAAAACAGCTACGTTAGTAGTGAAATTCAAAGACTCTAACATCGCACCTATCGCGTTTAACGTAGATGTATACGATGTTACAGCTCCAGCAGCACCAACTATCGTAGCTGCCGCTTCTCAAACAGATACAGCTTGGAACGACGCATACTTAAATGCAACAGAATTGAACGCTAACCATACATTAAAAATTAATTTACCAACAAGCGGCTCTCAAGCTGTTGCTGGCGATACATTAACAATTAAAGATGGTTCAAATGTAATCGGTACGGCTACATTAACAGCAAATGATATTACAAACGGATATGCTAATGTAACAATTACAAGCTCAACTTTAAGCAATTTAGCAGAAGGTAATCATAGCTTCACAGCAGTTTTAACAGATGTAGCTGGTAATGCTAGCACAGCTTCTGCACCATTTGCTGTAACTGTTGATAAAACTGCTCCTGGTGCAGCTTCTACAGGTGCAGTTTCTGTAAATCAAGCTCAAACTGGAACTTACGCAGCTAATGATGAAATTACAATCAAATTCAGTGAAAAAGTAAAAGTATCTAACCTTGTGGGTACTAATGGTGCAATTCAAAATATTTCTATTGCACAAGGTACAGCATCAAATACTCCAAACCTAGATACTTCTACTATCGCAGCAACAGATGCTGACAGCAACGGTTATGCAACAACTTTTGTAATTACACTTAAAGGTTCTTCTTTAAATGTTGCGAAAGATAATAAACTTGTTGTAACTGCTAATAAAGTTGAAGATGTAGCTGGCAATACTGCATCTGCTAACGTTGAATTCGTATTACCTTAATTGCACAACTAAAGTTTAAATCATATAGAAAAGCTCTGCGGAGAGAAATCTCTGCGGGGCTTTTCTTTTTGCCCAAATCTGTATCAAGCTTGATTTCAAATATATATTATGACTTTGAACCTATAGTCAAGCCTCAATTCCTTTCGGGGAATTGAGGCTATTTCTATTTTAGGAGGGAAAAGGATGAGCAATTATCAAAGCATCAACCACCAACAGCTAGAGTTGCTAGAAAGAGAGGTGCCTGCCAAGCAGCCAGCAAAGCGCGTCAACATTGTCAGCCTGAAGCTCGTTCGTGAGTCTAGCGTGCTGTACAGGGAGCGGCAAATCAAATCTCCGGAAGATGCGTACAAGCTGCTGAAGCCGTTTCTTGTGGAAGCCGACCGTGAGAAGTTTGTTGTTGTCTGCCTTGACACGAAAAACCAGCCGACTGCCATCAACATCTGCCATGTCGGAAGCCTGAACGCCAGCGTCGTGCATCCGAGGGAGGTGATGAAGGCTGCCATTCTCTCCAACTCGGCTTCTATCATCGTAGCCCATAATCATCCCAGCGGTCATTGCGAGCCGTCTAGGGAAGACATCGAGGTAACGAAACGGTTAGTAGAGGCAGGAAGAGTGATTGGCATAGATGTGCTAGACCATTTGATTGTTTGCCCTGACCAATATTTGTCGCTGAAAGAAAAAGGATATATTTGAGAGGAGACGAGAAGATGTTGCACACGAATTGGTTTGTAAGGACAATGAAAAGAACGTTCAACGTAGCAGTCGTAACTATTCAGCCACATCATAAAGTGAGCTGAATATTTTTTGCTTTTCCTGTCCATGATGTGAATATTGATAGACAAGGAGGTGAATCACATGTTGACGGTACAACAAGCTGTATTTACAGTTGAGGGCTTAATCGGCAAAGTCCAACAACAAAAACAGCTCATTCATCAACTCGTTCAAGAAAATGAACATTTGCGTCACGAAAACAAACAACTACGCAAAGAAAATGAACAACTGAAGTACCGTGTTCAAGAGCTGGAAGCACGCACGAAAAAAAACAGCTCCAATAGCCATTTGCCCCCATCTTCTGACCGTTTTGCCAACACACGTTCTTCCCGTCAACCATCTGGCAACAAGCCAGGCGGACAAGAAGGACATCAAGGAACGACGCTCCGTCAAGTGGAACATCCACATCATCGTGTCGACCACCGTGTGCATACGTGTCAAGGA